>JADGCM010000098.1 GCA_015228995.1 Magnetococcales bacterium | reverse complement strand
ACCATGGAGTCAACCACCGTCGTTGTTACATCACGGATATACTGTAGGGTATTATGATCAGACATATCAAGAACTCCTCTGCTGTAGATATACGGTAACCAAAGCCTCGTGCGACAGATTCACGATAACCATCTGTCCATCACGCTTATTAAGGTAGGAGCTTCCCGATGCGTTGTCAACTTTTTGCAGTGCAAAAAAATAAAAAAAATGTCCCGGGGGCAACCGTAGCCACAGGTGATCAGGCTACTCTTCTGGCATCCCCTGCATAAGTCGTTGATAATCAACCTTACCGGTGGCAGTAAGAGGCAGGGTATCCACTAGGTGAACCCGCTTGGGCAACAACAGTTCGCTCAACCCTTGCTGACGTACCGCTGCCAACAAGAGTTGCCGATCAGCGGCGGGGCAACTACTGACCAAAATAATCTGCTCTCCTCGCACCGGATCGGGGCGTTGCAGCGCGGCATGCTGATGATCTGGCCATAGCTGCGCCGCCAGTTGCTCGACCGTAGCCAATGAGACCATCTCACCGCCGATCTTAGCAAAACGCTTCGCCCGCCCCAATAACGTCACAAAGCCAGCGGCATCGATACGGACAATATCGCCGGTGTCATACCAGCCAGAGCGGCCATCGTCGGGATCAAGTGGCGGCACGAGGAGACCGGGACGCTCGGCGTCCAGATAGCCCTGCATAATATTCGGTCCGGAGACTAATAATCGGCCAGCATCGGCGAGGCCGGGAACCGGCTGCAACCGCGCTGACAGACCAGGGACCAACCGTCCCACCGACCCGCCCCGACAGGCGGCGGGGGTGTTGACTGCCAAGACTGGGCTGGCCTCGGTCGCGCCGTAACCCTCAAGGATGCGCAGGCCAAACCGCTCGGACCACAACCGCTGTGTCTCTGGTCGCAAGGCCTCGGCACCAGCAAAGACATAACGAACACTATGGAAATCACAGGCGTCGGCAACCCGCGCGTAACCGGCCAGAAAAGTGTTGGCACCGGCGATGATGGTCGCCCGCATCGTATAAGCGGCGGCAGCGATGCTGCGATATTCCAGCGGCGATGGCATTAAATGCAGCCGCATACCACAGAAAAGCGGTGCCAACGTCCCTAACGTCAGGCCAAAGGCATGAAACATCGGCAACGCGTTCAACAGACAATCCGCCGCCGTCAGATCAATCCGCAAGGAGGCCTGGGTCAGATTGGCCGACAGATTGGCATGCGACAACACCACCCCCTTCGGCTGCCCTTCCGACCCAGAGGTAAATAGGATGACGGCTGCGTCTTGGATGCTGCTTGCACCCAGATAACGGTCCCGCCAACAGAGATCGGTAACCAAGGCCTGGAGCAAATGATACCAGCGCAACTGAGCGCGCATATCCTCTAGGAATAGTACTCGTAGAACCGCCTGCAGCTGCTGAATGACCGGCTGTAGCTGCGCTTTGGCGACAAATTGACGTGAGGTAATGACCGTGGTAACGCCAGCGATGCGACAACCATGTAACAGGGGCTCGCTGCCACTGGTAAAATTGAGCATGGCCGGCGTCCGCCCCGAAGCATGCAGGGCCAGAAAGGTCACCAACGCCGCCAGTGAAGTGGGCAACAACACCCCCACCGGGCTGGTGTGATCGGCTGGGGATCCCAGCGGCGGTTGGCGCCGCAACCAAGCCGCGACGATCAGAGCTCGTTGCTGCAATTGCGCCAGCGAAGCCGAAGCACCGGTACTATCGCTAATGATGCCAGCATCGGTACGATCGGAGCGGGAGCGAGTGCGTCCCCGCACCATAGAGAGCTGCTGCCATAAAGGTCGATATTGTTGCTGGGCCGCTATCAGTGCCGCCTGACTCAGGCAATCGCTGATCCAGTAGGAAAGCAACGTGGTATCGTTGCCCGGCGGCAACGCCGCTGCCGCCACCGGTGGCGCCACCGTGACCGTCGACACTGGCTCCTCTCGCAAATGGATGGGGATAACGGTGGCCCGACCCTGCTGCGCCGCTTGTAACGGCCAACTGGCCACTTTAAGAAAGGCTTCGCTCGTTGCCGGAGTCCCCTGCGGAAAAACCAACAACCAACCACCGGCTTGCAGATGCGGCACAATCCGCTCCGCTACCATCGGGCCAGGATGGAGCGGATCGACCGTGACAAAAGAGAAGGTGCGCAACCGAGTGGCCCGCACCCAAGACGGGGGTCGTTCACCAGGGGGCACCGCCGCCAGTACCCGACGACCGCGCAAGAGTTCGACACATCGCAACCAATCACAACGACGGCGATGGTTGGCCACCACCACAGCCGCCCCAGTCACGCCCTGCAGATGTTCGGCACCTAACAGCTGTGACCGAGACCAGTCGCGTAACCACGACCACCAATGGACAGTATGGCCAGAACAATACACCTTATAACCCAGATTACAACCCAGGGCGATCTTCCGGATCCATGGCCAGAGAATCCATCAGCTGCACCAACGTCCGTTGATGCGCATCTTCCTGCTGAGCCAACTCCAGGCACTGCCGTCTGAGGGTTTCATCGGTCAGACTTTCTCTTAAAGATAAGTAATTATCTCGGGCTTGATTCTCAAAGTTAATAGCCATTTGCAACACATCCCGCAGAGTACCGTCCCGAACCGTTTTCTCTTCCTCTGGCGTCATGACAATCGCCACATTGGCCTCTACTTCCTTTAACCAACCAGCGGCATCAAATTTAGCCCCCAGTGTCGCTTGGCCAGCTTGATGCACGAGGTCATGGGCATGGCCATCCTCGGTATCGATCATGCTCAGGAATAACATCCGTGCCTCATCGTTTTGGGTCAATTCAGACGCCAGCTGGTAGAAACGAGAGGCCTTTACTTCGCCCCAGAGGGCATTTTTGAACAGGTCGATACTATTTGTTACATCAGCCATCGTTATAAACTCCTTCGTACTGCTATCGAGAACGCCCTACCAAAGTCCCATACTAACGTATTTACACCAGCTATTTCAATGGCTGAGTCTGCAATTGATACTGTTAAGCTGATTTCACAAACAGCGCGATGTCCCGGTCTGACTTATTGATGTGTTCTAGCAGCCAGTTCATCAAGAAATGCAGCAGATCGCCAGCAAGCTGCAAGCGGTCATCCGTTGCCAGCTCAAGCGAGAGCCGCTGCATGTAATCATCGACCTGTTGTACAAAAGCCTGATGTTGTGCCCGATGGGGCCCCATCCGGGGGTAGCCGCAGTGCTCCATCAAGGCCTCTTCATGGTTGAAATGGGTATGAATATAGCCTTGCAGCGCTGTCAGGATCTCACCGACTGACAATACCTCCTGATCGGTCCGCACGGCGAGATCAAGGCGACTGATCCAATGCACCAAGACGCGGTGCTCCTGGTCGATGGCGGCAACGCCGATATCGTAGCTATGGTCCCAATTGGTCGTATGGACATTATCACTTCTTGCCGTCAGACGGTCCATCACGTCAACAATGTGCGCCGACATCACGTCAGGGTGGTGGTCCTTGATCGCTAGAATATCGGGTAGGATACGCTGTAAGCAGCGGACCAAATCCGGATCAAAGTGCTTGCCAGCACAACGCTCAATTTCGTCCATGGCTTGAGCAACGCTCCATGCCTTTTTGTAAGGACGTTCAGAAGTCAGGGCGTCGAAGACATCGGCAACGGCGCAGATCCGCCCAGCCAAAGGAATATCGTTGCCAGACAATCCATGCGGATAGCCACTGCCGTCCCATTTCTCATGGTGAGTCAGGGCAATCATGTAAGCAGTGCGTAGCAGCTCGTCATCGTGGCCAAACAGCATGTGGCTGCCAATCAGGGTGTGGCTCTTCATGATCTCGAACTCCTGCTCGGACAATCGCCCTGGCTTGAGCAGCAGTCGGTCAGGAATACCAATTTTGCCGACATCGTGCATAGCGGAAGCGTTGAGTAGGATATCACAGCTCTCCTCATTCAAACCGCTGTGCTTGCCCAACAAGGCCGCATATTTGCTCATGCGAATGATGTGCATACCGGTTTCATTGTCACGATATTCCGCCGCCATACCGAGACGACGGATGATCTCCAGACGCGTTTTACGCAGATCATCGTGCGTCTGTTGCAGGCGAGCTTCCATCAAACGCCGTTCGATAATCCCGGCCAGTGTATTGGCAGCCAGCGTCAGAACATCCTCCGCCTCCTGGTTGGGGGTGTGGTGCGCATCGACATACAGGTTGAGGACTCCCAGCAACCGCCCCTGCAAGGCGATGGGAATGCAGTAGCGCCCCTGTTTCCGTATTGGCTCGGAACAATGTTGGCTAAATAGCAAGCGCCCCGTTACCGCTACCTGACCGCAGCAGCACTCTCCTAAATCCCGCTCCTGGCATAAAGCAATCTGCTGTTGGCTCAAGCCCCGCTGCGCTGCCAAACGGACGGTGCGATTCGGTTGTTGCGTCAGGCAGATAGACCCCATCGATTGACTGGAAAGCCATGGCAAAGAATGCAAAATATCGAGAGACACTTCCAGCTGCCGTTGCAGCGTCAACGGTTCCAAGGAGGTTTCCAATAAAGCACTGATCAAAATACGGGCATGGTAAGCACGTTCAATCTCCAGTGTTGCCTGCCGACGTTCGCTGATATCACGGATAATGGCCGAAAAGTGACGTTGCCCCTGGGCCATCCACGAAGAGAGCGATACTTCAATGGGAAACAGCTGGCCGTGGCGATGGACCCCTTCCAACTCGACCACTCGCCCAAACAAGCGTGGCTGACCAGTACGGATCAACCGTTGGAGCGCACTTTGATGTCGCTCTTGGTAATGGCTAGGAATGATGCGTAGTACACTTTGCCCAATCATCTCGCTGGCTTGGTAACCAAAACAGATTTGCGCCCCCTGATTCCAAAAGGTAACCAAGCCCGATTGATCGATGGTAATGATGGCATCTGAAGCGGATTGTACCAGGGAATGATAACGCTCCTCACTGGCAGCCAGCTGTTGCGTCCGCGCTGCCAATAACCGTAAATCGCGGTAGCCACGCAACGCCGTGGTCACCGCTGACAACAATTTCGTCGCTGTCAGCTCGGTTTTTTCCTTGTAGTCATTGATGTCGTACTGGGCAATAACCTCTTTTTCCGGGGCTTGCCCAGGTTGGCCGGTACGGAGGATAATCCGGACAAAATGGTTACCGATGTCGGTACGAACCATACGGACTAGGTCGAGCCCAGCATGCTCCGTCTCCATCACCACATCCAGCAGCATAACCGCGATGTCGTTCGGTTGTCGAAGCAGCCGCTCGGCCTCAACCGCCGACAAGGCACTCTGACAGACGATCCCCCGTCCATCCAATATCAGTCGTTTGAGTACGGCACGGGTGATGTGGTGAATATCGGTGTCGTCATCGACGATCAGCAACTGCCAAGGGGGTTGCCCCCCCGACTGGGTTGCAGCCGGTGTCGGCTCCGCCGCAAACTGGACACCGTGATCTGGTGGGTCGCTCACGCTGCCTGCTCCTCCTCATCGGTAACAAGGTCCCTAAACCCATTCATCAGGCGTGCGGCCCGGTGTAAATTGGCCACCAAAGGGGTCATGGCCTCATCGGCCGTTGTTAAGCAGTCATCTAACTGTGATTGCGTCAGTTGCCCACTGCGAAAGGCGGTCGTTAATTCAGCAGCTTGGTCTTGTAATAACGTTGCCGCCGTCAGCGCAATACCAAGCGGGGTGTTGATTTCATGGGCAATTTCGATCACCAACGCCGCACGAGCACTACTTTTCTCGGCCACTATCAGCTGTTGTTGCGTCTGCCTCAGATCGGCCAATGATCGCTCTAATTCGGCCGTGCGCTGCATGACTTGTTGCTCTAATCCTTCTTGAATGACTAAAATGTGGTCAGCCATCTGGTCGAAGGTACGACCAATCAAGGCCAACTCGTCGCTACCCTGCAAATTGGCGCGGCTTTGGTGGACACCGGAGTCAAAGTCACGCATGCTATCGACCAACACCGCCACCCGTCTGGTAAGAAAAAAGTGAAAAAAAATGGCCAGGGCCATGATAGCAAAAAAGATAAAGGTCAAGAAAGGAAGCGTCTCCGTTATAACGATGGTGCTGCCTCTATCCCGGGGATAGCTGAGATCGTAGCCAATCGTCAGCCGGGTTTGATCTGCCAACAGCGTCTGGCCAACCAACAACCGCTGCTCATCCAAAAACAGCAGTGCGTCGACTCCTGGCACCGCTGTGACCAGGTTTGGCAATGTTATTAAATCCCCCGGGGCACTGCCGTTGTAAGCAGCTGAGAGGAGCTGCTGTTGGCCATCTGTCAACAGAATGGCACGAATATGCGGCAAACCAGCCGCTAAATGGGGCATCAATTGCCGAACATCGTCGATGGGCAGCCGTTTGCACAACGCCAATTGTTGCCGCAGTCGATCTTGGTATTCGGCCGTCACCTGCTCGACCACCAGCTGCTGATTGTGTAATAGCACACCGACAAAGATCACCA
>JADGCM010000097.1 GCA_015228995.1 Magnetococcales bacterium | reverse complement strand
CCCGTCACGCCGAAAAGTTATTTCTCAGCCATCCCAGCGATTCTAACATCCAGATCGCGGAACAGGCGATACAGCAGACTTTGGCCATCGTCGAGCAGATCGGGGATCTGCCCCAGGTACAACAGCTGTTAAAAACTTACCAAACCTACTTATCGGGAGTCATCGGCGCTTGGCGCCACAAAGGTTTAAGTTATAATTCTGGATTGCAGGGCCGCTTCCGTGAACAGATTCACGACCTGGAAACGGATACCAAGGCCATTGGTAGCCCGTCTCAGTTCGCTGTAGAGCTGATTCTGCGCATTCGACGCCATGAAAAAGATTATCTGCTGCGCCATGAACAGCGCTATGTCGATGCCGTACGACAGACAGTTACTGAGCTGAAAGCGGCAATTGACGCTTCGTTCCACCAAAACCTAGATAATTATGTTCGTGCGTTCCTCGAGTTGGTAGAGGTTGATCGAAAAATCGACAACTGGCAGCAGCAGATGGAGCTCATTTCCGATCAAATTACACCCCTGTTAGATCGTTACGTGCAGGAAGGTGAGCAGCGCTCCCGTCAACTGTCGGTTAATATCGACCAACATCTCCGTCAACAGACCGCTTGGTCTTGGTTCTGGATCCTGCTCGCCCTAATCGCTGGCAGCGTCTTAGTATTATTGCTGATCCAACGCCTCAATCGTGATCAAAAAAAACTGGTTGAGCAAGAGGAGCGGATGCATGCTTTTATGGATTCAGCTGTAGATGGCATGGTCATGATTGATGGGAAAGGGATCATCCAATCGGTCAATCCCGCCATGGAACGCATTTTTGGTTATCGCCAAGAGGAGATGGTGGGCAAAAATGTCAGCATGCTGATGCCTTCGCCACACCGTGAGCAACATGATCAGTACCTACAAAGACACATTGCCAGCGGAATCACACGGACTGTTGGTACCGCTCGGGAGGTATTCGGGACCACAAAGGAAAATTCATTATTTCCTGTTGAACTATCTGTAGGGAAGTTTATACATAATAACACGATTTTTTTTACTGGTATTTTGCACGACATCACTGAACGCAAACGTGCTAAAGATGCCTTGGAGGAGGCCTATTCCGCTTTAGAACAACGGGTTCATGAACGCACCCGCGAGCTACGCGATCTTAACCAGCAGCTATTGGAACAAATACAGCGACAAAAAGAGGCTGAATCCGAGCTACGTCTGGCCGCTAATGTATTCGCTAATGCCAGTGAGGCCATTCTCATCACCGATACCCACGGTAGCATTATTGACATTAATAGTTCTTACACCAATATCACTGGTTTTAGTCGTGCCGATGTCGTTGGCAAAAATCCACGTATTGCCAAATCAGGACGCCATGATGACTCGTTCTACCGTGATATGTGGCAGGCCATCCTTGACCATGGCAAGTGGGCCGGTGAAATATGGGATCGGCGCAAAAACGGTGAGATCTATCCAAAATGGTTGACAATCAATGCTGTTAAAAACGAGTATGGGCAAACCAGCCACTACGTCGGTATTTTTTCAGATATCAGCCTCATTAAAGCTACCGAGCAAAAGCTGGAGCAATTGGCTTATTACGACGTTCTAACCGGCCTGCCCAACCGAATGCTGTTTCGCGACCGCATGGAGCATGAAATGTTGGTGGCGCACCGTAAAAGTGGCAAGGTGGCGCTGTTTTTTGTTGATTTAGATCGGTTCAAACAGGTCAATGACACATTGGGGCATGCCGCTGGCGATCAACTGTTAAATGAAGTAGGGCGACGCCTCGGTAGTTGTGTGCGCAAAAGTGACACGGTAGCGCGCCTGGGGGGAGATGAGTTCACGGTTATCCTGGCGGAGGTGATCCGTCCCAATATTATCGCCCATATCGCTGGCAATATCGTTACAACACTGGCACAACCGATCCAACTGGGCGATCAAACCGCTTACATCGGTGCGAGCATCGGTATTGCCGTCTACCCAGACGATGGCCAGGACTTTATAACACTGACCAAGAATGCCGATATTGCCATGTATAAAGCCAAGGAGAATGGTCGCGGCAATTATCAATTCTTCAAGGAGGAGATGAATCGGCAGTCCACCCGCCGGCTGTCACTGGAGCAACGGTTGCGCAAGGCAGTGGAACGGGACGAGCTGTTTCTGTTCTATCAACCTAAAGCCGATTTACCATCCGGTCGTATTAGTGGCATGGAAGCGCTGGTGCGCTGGCGCACTGTGGAAGGGGAAAACATATCTCCTGGCGAATTCATCCCCATTGCTGAAGAGAGTGGCTTAATCACCGCGATTGGGGAGTGGGTGGTTACCACCGCCTGTTCCCAGGCGCAAAAGTGGTACAGCCAGGGGCTGGGACCATTCCGGATGGCCATCAATCTATCAGCAGCCCAATTCCAACAGCGGGGACTGCGTCAATTCATCGAAAACGTCATCCGGCAAGCTGGTTTGCCCGCCGACTGGCTGGAAATGGAGATCACCGAAAGCATGATGATGGGGGATGTCAACCAAGCCATCGCCACCATGGAGGATCTGTGCTCGTCCGGCATGCACATCGCCATTGATGACTTCGGCACTGGCTACTCCTCCCTCGGCTATCTGAAGCGGTTTCCGATCCACACCCTCAAAGTGGACCAGAGCTTTGTGCGCCAGTTGGTAACCGACTCCAGCGACAGCGCCATCGTCTCGGCCATCATCTCTATGGCTCATCGACTCAATCTGGAAGTCGTTGCTGAAGGAGTGGAAACTAGGGAGCAACTCGACTTCCTCGCCGCCGAGCGCTGCGACCAAATTCAGGGCTATTTCCTCAGCCGGCCGGTGTCGGCAAGCGACATGGAGCAGTTCATGAGGCAGCCCTCGCCTCTAGCAAAACTTCCGTCGAAGTAGGCGCGGGAACGATCAGGCAGGTACAATCATATCCCGCGCCGTAGGCGAATTGAGCAAAAAGCTCTTCAGTTTCCCCAATGCCCGCTGCTCCAACTGACGTACCCGCTCGCGGCTCACCGATAGCGTCTGACCGATGGCTTCCAAGGTCCGAGGCGATTTAGCGATAAACCGCTCTTGCACGATCATGCGCTCACGCGGATCAAGACGCTGCAATGCCTGTTGCAGAGCACCGTTTAACACCGTAGTCTTTTCGTGCTCCAGGATTTGAACCTCCTGATTGGGTCGCTCATCAGCGATCATATCCAACAACTCGTTGCTGTCGTCAAACAAGGTGCGATTCAGCGAGTTGTCGCTACCGGCCATACGGCTATCCATTTCCAGAATAACGGCGCTGGTGGTACCAAACTTCTTTGCCAACAGATCGGCCTCCTCGGTCGTCATCGGAAAAGCAGTCCCTTTCATCTGGCGCAACTTAAAAAACAGCTGCCGTTTTAATTGGGTGGTGGCAATTTTAACGATGCTCCACGAACGCAGCACAAAATCGTGGATGGAGGCACGGATCCACCACACCGCGTAGGTGGCCAGCCGTACCCCCCGTTCGGGATCAAACATCTTCACAGCGTGCATCAACCCCAACGTCCCCTCTTGGACCAAATCTGGCAGGGGTAACCGGTAGCCAAGATATTCGCGAGCGATCTTAATGACCAAACGCAGATGAGAGAAAACCAGCTCGTGAGCCGCTTGCAAATCTTCCTCCCGGCGAAACCGGGTGGACAGCTCAACCTCTTCCTGCGTCGTCAGCAGTGGCGCATGGTAGGCTTTGTGTAGAAATTTACGGAACTCCGCATCATAGTTGATGAATTCCAATTCACACTTGCCATTGAGGGCAACGGGCATATTCGACATGGTCATTCCTGCTTTTGTTAAACCTGAAAAGTATGACACACCCCCGTGAGGGGGCCTCTTATGGGGCGCTATGTAGGAACACGAGTGGTCCGCGTCAAGTAGGTGAGAGAAAAAAATGATGGTCGGGACGAGAGGATTTGAACCTCCGACCACTAGCACCCCATGCTAGTGCGCTACCAGTCTGCGCCACGCCCCGTACTGCTCCAGCCTCTACCGTGACCGACACGGTTCGCAACAGTGCACCCTAAGGCTGATTTTGTCAAGGAATTATCAAGACACCACCTTGACATAGCTGAACCAGCGTCGTCCGCTTTGCAGCAAATAACGCTTTCCGGCCACCAACGTCATCCGCTCGTCACTCACTCGGACTTGGTCAAGCAGGACAGCCCCTTGGCGGATCAGACGCATTCCCTCACTGTTAGAAGAGGCCACGCCCACCTTACGCAACACCAGGGCCAAACCAATGGAACCGCCACCAGCATCGGCCACAACCTCCACCTCTGGAATCTCTTCCGGCAGACTGCGATTTTCAAACAGCGTCTCAAATTGCTGTTGGGCAGTCGTTGCGGCGTCATCATCGTGGAAACGGCAGGTCAATTCCCAAGCTAAACTCTTTTTGACAGCCATTGGATGCTGCCGACCGCCCGCCACATCGGCACGCATAGTCATCAATTCTTCGCTGGAACGGTTCGACAATAGTTCATAAAAACGCCACATTAAGGCATCGCTGACCGACATCACTTTGCCGAAAATATCCTTAGGCGACTCCTGAATACCGATGTAATTCTTGAGGGACTTAGACATTTTTTGCACCCCATCGGTTCCCTCAAGAATCGGCATGGTCAGTACGCACTGCGGCTCCTGATTGTATTCGCGCTGCATTTCTCGCCCGACCAATAGATTAAAGGTCTGATCCGTTCCCCCCAATTCGACATCGGCCTTGAGAGCCACCGAGTCGTAGCCCTGTATTAATGGATAGAGGAACTCGTGGACGGCGATTGGGCGCCCTTCTTGATAACGTTTGGAGAAATCATCTCGTTCCATCATCCGCGCCACGGTATGTTTGGCCGCCAATTGGATCAGGTCTACCGCTGATAAGAGGTTCATCCAACTACTGTTGAACACCACCTGTGTTGCCAGCGGGTCGAGGATACGGAATACCTGCTCTTGGTAAGTCGCTGCATTAATTGCAATCTGCTCGGCTGTAAGGGGTTTACGGGTCTCATTTTTACCGGTCGGATCGCCAATAAGCGCGGTAAAATCGCCGATCAAAAAATAAATCTGGTGCCCCAACTGTTGAAATTGACGCAATTTTTGCAACAAAACGACGTGGCCTAGGTGGAGGTCAGGTGCAGTCGGGTCAAAACCGGCTTTGATCCGCAGCGGCTGTCCAGAGTGGTAGGAACGGTGCAATTTACGCTCTAGCTCCTCTTCAGAAACAATTTTTGCCGCGCCGCGACGAATAATTTGCATCTGTTCCAACACCGGTTTCATCGTCAATCAACTCCTGTTATGGACCCCTAATATGACTCACTTCTACGAACTAGATCACCAACCGGTCCTGGCGATCGGACTGATGTCCGGCACCTCAGCTGATGCCATTGATGCGGTGGTGGTGCGCACCGACGGCATTTCGGCTCCAGAACAGCTGGCATCGTTGGCACTCCCCTATCCGGCTGCGGTGCGTCAACAAATTCTGGAGCTATACGAACCGCAAGCCACAACATGGCAAGGGGACAGCGAGATCGACCGCATGGGGGATCTCGACCAACAGCTCGGTGAGCTTTTTGCTGCCGCCGCCTTGGCCGTCCTCGCGGCAGCTGAATTGACCCCAGCACAGGTGGCTGTCATCGGCAGCCATGGTCAGACCATTCGCCACCGCCCCCCTGTTTTTACATTGCAAATCGGCAGTGGTTTTGTTATCCGCGCCCGTACCGGTATCACTACCGTGGCCAATTTTCGCCCGACCGACATCGCCCACGGCGGCAGCGGTGCCCCCCTAACGCCACGGTTCCATCGTACGCTATTTCAGCACCATGGGCAAAGCACCGCCGTAGTCAATTTTGGCGGCATCACCAACATCACCGCTTTACCGGCTGATTTAGCAGCCCCGTTACAAGCTGGCGACAGCGGTCCGGCCAATTCTCTGATTGATCTATTGTCAACTTGGCTGGGCTATGGCCCCTACGATCGTGACGCCATCCACACCTGCCAGGGGCAGGTGATGCCCCAAGCGCTGCTGTGGCTAAAAAGCCACCCCTATTTCACGCAGCCGTTTCCAAAGTCAACCGGACGGGAATTATTTGGCGCTACATTTTTGCAGCAGTTTCTGGATCAGTTTCCCCGAGCAGCCAGCAACGACGGCCTAGCAACGCTGACCCAGCTGACCATCGAAACCACCGCTGACGCTTGCCGACAACTGCTCCCCCCTGCCCCACAACAGCTGATTCTCTGCGGTGGTGGCAGTGCCAATCCGGCCATTACCCGTGGCCTTAAACAGGCTCTTCCGGACAGCAACATCCAGCTCAGCAGCAGCTATGGCGTTGACCCACACGCCCTGGAAGCACAAGCCTTTGCTTGGTTTGCGGTGCGCACCTTGCGCGGCCTGCCCTCATCGTTGCCCCAAGCAACCGGCGCCACCTCAGAGAGCGTCCTGGGAGCCATTTTTATTTAATAATCTGAAGTTTCACGGTTTTTTAGATTTCAGTTTTGGTCAAAAACAGCAAC
>JADGCM010000096.1 GCA_015228995.1 Magnetococcales bacterium | reverse complement strand
TGGACGCCAAGCAGGCGGACGCTTGGTATAATCTCGGAGTCCTTTATCAACAACAACAGCGTCAGGATGAAGCGGTTGATTGTTTTCTGCAAGCAGTCGCCTTGCAGCCCGATAGCCTCGATGCTTGGAATAACCTGGGCGTGCTCATGCAGCAGCAAAATCGCTACGCTGAGGCCAGCGATTATTTCCTCAAAGTGGTTGCCCTACAACCCAATGACGCCGGTGTTTGGCATAATCTAGGGGTTCTGGCACAAGAGCAGGGCCATTACGATGAGGCCATTGGTTACTATCGCCACGCCGTCCAGCTCAAACCCAATTACATCACAGCCATTGTCAACCTCGTCCATACGGAACAGAAAGTCTGCGATTGGCGCTCACTAGCTCAACTGCGTTCGTTGCTGATCGAACCGGCCTTGGCCTGGCGTGAGGACAACGACACCCCACCACCCGAACCCTTTCCCTTTCTCGCTATGCCAGCGATTACCGAGACGGAGCAGCTGGCTATCGCTCAGACCTTTTCCCGCTATAAGCAACGGGGGATTCAGCCATTTCCTTCTCCCCCCTCACCCCCCGACCCCCTCTCCCACAAGGGGAGAGGGGGAGGCATGAGTCTCCTGCGGCTTGGTTATCTATCTTCCGATTTTTGTAACCATCCAGTCGCTCACCAAACATCGGGTATCTTCAAACGCCATAATCGCCATCGCTTTGAAGTTTTTGCTTACTCAATTGGCGAAGACGATGGCAGCAGCTACCGTCGGCGTATCGAAGACGACGTGGACCATTTTGTCGATCTGTGCTGGCTAAGCGACCAGGAGGCGGCCCAGCGCATCCGCGACGATGGCATTGACATCCTGATTGACCTCAACGGTCATACCCGAGGCTCCCGACCCCAGATATTGGCCTATCGGCCAGCGGCGGTGCAGATGGTTCATTCGTTACCAACCGGCTCGGCTGCTACCGACTATCTATTGACGGATCGCTTTTTTATTCCTCCCGAGCGGCAGCATCATTACCGAGAGAAAATTGTCTACTTGCCCCACAGTGCCATGGCCACCGATTGTGAGCAGCCAATTGCGGCAACAACACCAGATCGCCCAGCCCATGGCCTGCCCGAACAGGGTTTTGTCTTTTGCAGCTTCAATAACCACTACAAAATTGGACCCCACATCTTCGATATCTGGATGGCAGTGCTGCGCCAAGTGCCAGAGAGCATGCTGTGGTTAAAAGATGGCGCCGGACGGGATAACTTACAACGTGAGGCCGCTAAACGCGGTGTGGCCCCACAGCGGCTGGTGTTTGCCCCTAGTCTGCCCGATAAGGCCGACCATTTAGCCCGTCATCGCTGGGCTGATTTGTTCCTCGATACCTTCTACGCCAACGCCCAGACCACCGCTTGTGATGCCCTGTGGGCCGGAGTACCGGTATTGACTTGTCCCGGCGATACTTCTTTTGCCGCCCGTGCCAGTGTCAGCCTATTACATGCCATTGGTTTACAAGACGACGGTTTGATCGTTGCAACACTCGACCAGTACCAACAACGCGCTATTGAGTTGGCTACCCACCCGAAAGAATTAGCCCGTATTCGCCAGAAATTATGGGCCAATCGACTCACCCAGCCCCTGTTTGATACCGATCGCTTTGTGCGTGATCTAGAGACGGTGCTGGAACAGATAGCTCCCCCTTACCCCCTCACCCCCTCTCCCACAAGGGGAGAGGGGGCATTGGACCATCTACGTGCTGCCCTGAGTGCCTATCAGCACAACGACCACCAGCAGGCCTGGAGTCACTGTCAACAGGCGCTGCAACAAGATGACAGTCTGGCCGATGGCTGGACCATCGCCGGTATGCTCGAAGACGCGGCCCACCACACCCCTGAAGCCATCGCCTGCTATCAGCGGGCCATTGCCCTCAAGCCCTCCTGCGCCGACCCTTACCACAACCTAGGCAACCTGTTTCACAGGCAGAATCAGGTTGCGGAGGCATTATCTTGTTATCAACAGGCGATTCAGCTACAACCTGACTGCGTCGCCGCTTATTACAATATGGGGATTTTGCTGCAACAGCAGCAGCGGCATGACGAAGCCATCGGTTATTATCGTCAGGCCCTAGCCCTCAAACCAGACCATGCCGATGGCTGGTACAACCTCGGCCTATTGCTGCAAGGGCAAAACCGTCTTGACGAAGCGATCCACCATTACCGCCAAGCCATAACCCATCAGCCCAATCATGCCGACAGTTGGTATAATTTAGGGATTATTCTACAAGGGCAGAACCAGCTCAGCGAGGCGATCCGCCATTATGAACAGGCCATCGCCTGCAAGCCAGACCATATCCCGGCCCGGGTATTCTTGGTCCATAACGCCCAGAAATTATGTGATTGGCGCTCTTTGGCTCATCTGCGCCAGTCATTGATCGAACCGGCCTTGGCTTGGCAGGAGGAAAATGCTACCCCACCCCCTGAACCCTTTCCCTTTCTTTCCATGCCAGACATTAGCGAAGCCGAACAGCAGCATCTTGCACGCACCTGCGCTCGTTACAAGCAAAAAGGCATTCAGCCGTTACCACCGCTGCTGTGAAGGAATAGACTATGAGAGAGCATAACAGAGACTATCTGATTACGGCACGCAGCATCCTGGCCTTGGAAGATGGACCGACAGACACGCCTTACTTTCACGCTCAGCAGGCTGTAGAAAAGGCTTGATAGCCCTGCAAGTAGCCGAACAGATGGAGAATGAATATGGGACAAATCGTAATTTCTGACGTGGATGATACAGTGATCCAGCGATTGGAGCAGCAAGCAGCGGTAATGCGGTCTACCGCGTACCACGCACAGAGTTAGCCGACCGATTGCTGATTTTTTTGGAAGTGCCAGGACTAACCGCCAATGCTCTTCCAGTTTTGCGCGACAGCCTAAAATTATTCCGCGACCATAACGTGGATGTGGTGGATGCTTTGGTGGTTGCTACCGCCCAAACCAATAGCTGGACCATCGAGAGCTTTGATCGCGACTTGGTTCATTTAAGACAAAGAGAGCCAACTCCATGACCACCCGCCTCATCCCTCCTTTACTGAGCCGTGACTTGGCACGGTGAACTGGACTTAGCTCCAGACGCCATGTACGACGAGATCAAAGCCAATGGCGAGTGGGTGTTGTCCTGAAAACGACCAAATAGACTGGCCGTGGACAACGATAAACGGTTGTCTCACACGGCGGTTTCCCCTAACATGAGGGCGTTTTGAATCGTCTATGGCTCAACGATACCGAAGGAGTTTGCATGGTGGGTTCCATCCAAGATTTGAACCAACCCCTGGTCTACGCTGAGGCGTTGGTACGCGCCGCCCTGGAAGATGATAGCCAACGTTTGGCCGTTTGGCTTGCCAACGATGAGGATGTTGTCAACGATCCATTCTGGAAGTGGTATGCTTGGTTCGCCGACCGCCTGCGTGATATGGCTCCACGCCCGGAATTGGGATTCCATGGCCGCAATCGCCGCAACATCGCCCGGCCAGACATTGGTCGTAACGACCGTTGTCCCTGTGGCTCTGGCAAGAAATTCAAACAGTGCCACATGGAACAGGGAGAAGCGGCCGTAGCCTGGAAGCTCGGATCGCCCACCGAACAGATTATGGCCATGGCGGTGGCGGCGCTGGTCGAGCAACTGCCGGTCGAGACCCTGTTGGCTGTGCCCATACCACAAATCTCGGTGCATACCCGTCTCTCGATCGCCACCACCTTAAATGATAAACATAGTCGTCCAGAAGAGGCGATCATGTTGCTTAAACCGGTGTTGGATAACGAACGAGACCATCCGCAGCTGGTCTTTGATTATTGGATTGCCCGTTATATCGAATGGTTGGTTAGCGCCGACCGCGCTAAAGAGGCCGAGCAGTTCTTGCTGGATGAATACGATCAGCCACGGGCCGTCACCAAATGGCAGGTCGCCCAAAAATTAGCCACCTTTTACCTCGACCAAGGCGATCCAGACCAAGCCGAAGATTGGATCACGGTCGCTTTGGAAGGCGATCCGAACCACCCATTTACCCTCTATCTGAGGGGATTGTTGCATCATACTTTGAACCAATGGGATGAGGCGGTGGCCGCCTATCAACAAGCGATGGATCAATCGGAACGATTCCGGGATCCTGACAAACAATACATGATTGAGCTGATCAGTGCCTCTCTGGAACGGGCCAAACAGCAGTTACCAGCTGAGGAAACGACCGAAGAAGTCAAGCAGAGTGAAGAGGAGGATGAGTCGTGATCAATCGGAGTCATTACTGCCAAGATGTGCGTGACCCGTTGGTCGGTCAACAAGTAACTTTGTGCGGCTGGGTCAACCGGCGTCGTGATCATGGCGGCGTCATCTTTATCGACCTACGCGACCGTAGTGGTTTGGTGCAGGTGGTCTTCAACCCAGAACATCAAACTGAGGCGCATCAAAAGGCCCACGAAGTACGCAGTGAGTTTGTATTGCGGGTAGTGGGACGGGTTGCTTGGCGTCCTCCCGAGACCGAAAACAGCCAGTTACCAACTGGTCGGGTCGAGGTTTATGCGGACGAGGTGACCATTCTGAATGGTTCTCTACCGATACCGTTCCAGCTTGATGACCCGGATGTGGGCGAAAATGCCCGCCTGCTCTACCGTTTTCTCGATTTTCGTCGACCTGAGATGCAGCGTAATTTACAGTTTCGCCATCATGTTACCCAGTACGTGCGCCGTTTTCTTGATGAGGCGGGCTTTCTTGAGATCGAAACCCCGATGCTGACCCGCAGCACCCCGGAAGGGGCGCGTGACTATCTGGTTCCCTCTCGTGTCAGTCCCGGACAGTTTTACGCCCTACCACAGTCGCCACAGCTGTTCAAACAGCTGCTGATGATGGGCGGTTTTGACCGTTATTTTCAGATTGCCCGTTGTTTCCGCGACGAGGATCTACGCGCTGACCGTCAGCCAGAGTTTACCCAAGTCGATCTAGAAATGTCGTTCCCAGAGTCCGACTCCGTGATGCAAATTACCGAGGTTCTGGTGTGGCAGCTATTCCGTGACTTGAAACAGATTACCCTGCCGACCCCGATCCCCCGCATGACCTACAGTGAGGCCATGGCCCGTTATGGCCGTGATGTGCCCGATTTGCGTATCCCGCTGGAGTTGTGCGATGTCACCGCCATTATGGGCAAAAGTGGCGTGCAAGTGTTTGCTCGGATGGCCAATTTATCCGGACCACGCGGCGAACGCGGCATGGTCAAAGCGTTACGGGTACCAGATGGGGCTCGTTTAAGTCGCAAGCAAATTGACGATTACACCAGTTTTGTGGCTGATTATGGCGCCAAGGGCTTGGCTTGGATTAAAATTAATGGTCCATGGAGCGAAGAGGGCTGGCAGTCGCCCATCGTCAAATTCTTCTCGGACGATGATAAGCGGGCCTTAGAAAGTTGCGTCGGTTTGCAAACCAACGACATCGTTTTTTTCTGTGCCGATCGTGAAAAAATCGTCAATGAGGCACTAGGCCGGTTGCGCGTCAAGATTGGCCGTGATCTCGAACTCACCGATGGACGTGCATTCGCCTTGGTCTGGGTCACCGAATTTCCGCTGTTAGAGTGGGATGCCGAGGCGAAACGCTTTTCAGCAGTGCATCACCCCTTCACCGCTCCCCATGCGGACGACATGGCGTTGCTGATGCAGGCTGGTCAGGATAACGATCCCAAATTGCTGGAAGTACGTGCCCAGGCTTATGATTTGGTGCTCAATGGCACTGAAATCGGTGGCGGCTCGATCCGTATCCACCAACCTGAGATGCAGCGGCGTATGTTATCGTTGCTCAACATTGGCCCAGAAGAGGCGGAAGAGAAATTTGGTTTTCTGCTCAAGGCTCTGGAGTATGGCGCCCCTCCCCATGGCGGCTTAGCGTTGGGGTTAGATCGTTTTGTGGCTATTTTGCTGGGGGTTGAATCGATTCGTGATGTCATTGCCTTCCCAAAAACGCAAAAAGCCTCCTGCCCATTGACCCAAGCACCATCGAAGGTCGATCCGCTACAGTTGCGCGATCTACACCTGCGTTCGACATTTAAGGCGGTGGACTAGGGCCTTCCACTCCGAGGCGATAAACAAGGCTGTTATGCCGCACTCTTCGCATGACGTGTACATAGGTTAGTCCACAGGTGAAAAGGCCGCTTCATGCCTCCCCCTCGCCCCTTGTAGGAGAGGGAGCCTGGGGGTGAGGGGGGTTATAAAGGGGCCTAGGTGAAGGGGACTTGATGGCTGCCCGCCTTAATTAGTTGACCTTGGCTACACACTTAATCAAGTGGAGGATGGTCGTTGAAACAACGTCAGTTGATCAGCTTTGATTGGGCCTTGAAACGGTTGCTGCGCAGCAAGGCCAATTTCGAGATTTTGGAAGGATTCTTAAGTGAACTGCTCTATGATGAGGTGCGGATCATTGAGGTCTTGGAAGCAGAAGGTAATAAGGAGTCCCCGCGCGATAAATACAACCGCGTCGATCTCAAGGTCAAAAACGCCCAGGGCGAAGTGATCCTCATCGAACTCCAATACGAACGGGAATCGGATTACCTGCACC
>JADGCM010000095.1 GCA_015228995.1 Magnetococcales bacterium | reverse complement strand
GAGAAGGCCAACAACAGGGATTTCTTCAATAAATAGGAAGTCGTTTATGCGCAAAACAACACCGGGGACAGTGCACTACCGGCCGCTGCGGGTCGCTTCGGCGTTGATGGCGCTGGGCATGGCTACGGCGATGACTGGGTGCTCCTTCTTGCCTTTTTTCAATGACAAGCCTGTTGTCGTTAAGCCTTCTATGGCGGAAGGGCAAGATGTCGATTTGGTTGACCTGAGTCATAAGCTGGCCGACGCGCTGGCGGTGGAATTGATCAAACGTTACCCTAGTTTCATGCAGCAGAACAACCCGATTTTGGTGGCCAGTTTCGTCACTCGGGGCGATCTTGACAGCAGTTCCGAACTGGGATTGCTGATTGCCGATCATATCGCATCGCGGCTAACCCAGCAGGGGTTCACCGTTTTAGAGCCCAAGTTGACCCGTGAGATTGCACTGCGCGTCCAGCAGGGGGATTTTGTCTTGTCGCGTGACATCGATAAGTTGCCCAAGGATTATAAAATCTATGCCGTCGTAACCGGCACCTATACCCAGACCTATGGGATGGTCGATTTCACCACCCGTATGGTACGGTTACAGAATCAACAGGTACTGGCTTCTGTGGATGCCAGATTGCCCATTGGATTGGTCACGCACGATTTATTGCGTGACGTTGGAGGCGGCAATAAAATCGTACCGGTGGTGGGCCAATGAGCGGATCAGTGAGTAGACCATCCGTAGATAAACGAGCCGTAATGTTGTTGGTCATGGCATCGTGGTTGCTGCCTAGCTGTAGCCAACAACAGCGTCCCTCCTATCCGTTAGTGTCACAACCGCTATTCAGTAAGCCATCCATCACCGCAAATGAATTGACTTATCACGCTGCCGACTTTATGGTGCCGCAGGTCGTCGATAAGTTGCGGTCAGATGCCAAAATTCTGCCGGCCACCTTTGTTAATCTTGACAATTTGGGTCAGTCGTCGGCGTTGGGGCGGTTGTTGTCACAACAAGTAGCGTCCCGCCTGACCCAACACGGTTTTTCCATGGTGGAGGCCAAGGTGCGCCACAACATGTTGGTGCGCAACCGTGGTGGTGAGTTTCTGTTGTCGCGGGAACTGACCCAGATGGCGAACCAGTTTAAGGCGCAGGCCATCTTGGTAGGAAGCTATTCGGTCGCTAGGAGTCGTCTCTATGTCAACACGCAACTGATTCGTCTTTCTGACCAAGTGGTGGTGGCATCAAGTGATTTCAGCATGACCATGGATCATGACACCCAGGTGTTGTTAAACACCTCCGAGTAGGAGCTGCGGATTATTATGGAACAGGATCAATCGATACAGTTCATCTTCGACGTATTGAAGGCTATGATGAGCAAGGGGGGGTCGGACCTGTTCATTACCGCTGGGTTTCCACCAGCCATCAAGCTGCACAGCAAGATGACGCCCTTAACCAAAGACGCGTTGACACCGAAGCAGACGCAGATGTTGGCGCGCGCCATCATGAACGACCGTCAAAACAAGGAATTTGAGTCGACGCGGGAGTGTAATTTTGCCATTTCGCCCCCTGGGATTGGTCGTTTTCGGGTCAATGCCTTCGTACAGCAGGGACGGGTCGGTATGGTATTACGCACCATTACCACTGATATTCCCGACTTAGACGCCCTCAATCTACCAGCGGTTCTCAAAGACGTGGTGATGAGTAAAACCGGTTTGGTGCTGGTGGTCGGTGGCACGGGCTCCGGTAAGTCGACGACGTTGGCGGCCATGCTTGGTTATCGCAACAAGATGAGCCATGGCCACATCATCACCATCGAAGATCCGGTCGAGTATGTGCACCCGCACCAAAATTGTCTCATCACCCAACGTGAAGTCGGAGTGGATACCGAAGGTTGGCATAGCGCCCTCAAGAACACCTTACGCCAAGCCCCTGATGTGATTCTGATCGGTGAGATTCGCGACAAAGACACCATGGAGCATGCGATCAATTTTGCTGAAACCGGCCACTTGGCACTGTCGACCCTGCATGCCAATAATGCCAATCAGACCCTTGACCGGATCATCAACATGTTTCCGTCTGAGAAGCGTCAGCAGCTATTGATGGACCTCTCTCTTAACCTCAAAGCAATCATCTCCCAAAGGTTGTTACCTAGAGCCGGCGGCGGCCGCGTCGCGGCGATCGAAATTTTACTCAAGTCGCCGCTGGTCTCCGACATGATCTTCAAAGGTGACGTTCATGGCATCAAAGAGGTCATGGCCAAGTCGGTAGAGCTGGGTATGAAGACCTGCGATCAAGCGTTATTCGAGCTTTATGAGCAGGAGCTCATTAATTACGAAGATGCCTTGCGTTTTGCTGACTCAGCCAATGAGCTGCGGTTGAGAATCAAATTGGAGAGCAAAAAGTCCAAGGGGGCTGACTTTAGCGAAGGCATTTCGGGTCTGTCACTGAAGGCCAAAGAAGACTAGCCGGTTGGGAATGTGAAATCATGGATATCTCGCCCTATCTGAAATTAATGGTGGAAAAAGGTGGCTCCGATCTCTATTTCACGGTTGGCACGCCGCCTAAGATGAAATTAGATGGTCGTATGGCTTCCGTCGGCAAGGATGCCCTAACGCCCGATCAGGTAACCGCTGCTATCCATGGTGTCATGACCGCCGAGCAGGTCGAATTCTTTCGCGATAATCTTGAGATCGACTTCGCTATTGCGTTGGGGAATGAGGGACGGTTCCGGGTCAATGCCTTCCACCAGAAAAACCACTCTTCCATGGTGCTGCGTTACATCCGTGCTGCGATCCCGCGCCTCGACGACCTCAATGTACCGGAGGTGTTACGTGAGTTGATCATGCACAAGCGCGGCCTGTTACTGATGGTGGGCGGCACCGGTTCGGGTAAATCGACCACTTTAGCGGGGATGATTGACTATCGCAACGACAACTCGGCTGGCCATATCCTCACCATTGAGGATCCAATCGAATTCGTTCACCCCCATAAAAAATCGATCATCAACCAACGCGAGATCGGTGTCGATACCCGTTCTTATGCCAAAGCGCTCAAAAGTTCGTTGCGTGAGGCCCCGGACGTGGTCATGATCGGCGAAATCCGTGACCATGAAACGATGGAAGCGGCCCTGGAGCTGGCCGGTACCGGCCATCTGGCCATCTCTACCCTGCATGCCAACAATGCCTACCAGGCCCTGACACGTATCATCAATATGTTTCCCCAGCAGCACCACAAGCAGCTGTTTATGGATCTGTCGCTCTACCTGCGCGCGATTTTGTCGCAGCGATTGGTGCCAGCGGTAAATGGCAAACGACGTGCAGCGGTTGAGGTGATGATTAATACTCCCATGATTGCCGAATTAATCCTGAAAGGAGATATCGACGGCGTCAAGGAGGCGCTGGCCAGCAGCAGTGAACGTGGGATGCAATCGTTTGAAACGGCTCTGTTGGAGCTATATCGCGACGGCTCCATCACCAAAGAGAGCGCTTTGGACTACGCTGATTCGCGTGCCAATCTGGAAGCACGTATTCACTTTGGTTGACCGACGACAGAACGTGTCAAACTCCCTCATGGACCAAAATATCGATGTCACGATAAGCCGCTAGCAGGTCAGGACGTTGTTCTGCTGCGACTTGGTGGGCCTCTAGGCAACGGTTGAATACCTCTTCGTGCCCAAGGTCGTCCAGGCTCTCCTGCTCGTCGCTGCTATTAAGCTGCTGACTGGTGACGCGATTATTCTTGATGCGTAGGATAGCTAGGTCACTACCGGCGGTCTTCTGTTCAAGTTGGTCGCGCAAATCGGCAATCAAGGTCTCTCCTTCATAGATGATCTCCAGCCAGGCGGCGACATTCTCTGAACGCAGCCACGTTAGTCGTGCCACAATGGTGTCCCAATCACCGCGAATCTGTTCCAAATACTGAAAATGGGGCACCGCAATCGTTTCAACCCGCGTCTCGACCACCCCTGTGCGGCTGTCAAATTCAACTAGGCAAATCGTCTTCTGCTGTTTGGCTTCAGCAAAACTCATCGCCAGTGGGGCACCCGAATAACGCTTGGTGGCCGATTCCCCGACCCGCTGCGGCAAATGGAGGTGTCCCAAAGCCAAATAATCGATACCAGCGGGGAATAAAGAGGTCGCGACATGGACCAGAGAACCCACATACAGCTCGCGGACTCCATCCCCCTCTTGGGTTTGGCCGCCAACGGTGAATAAATGGCCCATGACCACGATGGGGACAGTCTGACCCACCTCATCACGTTTGCTTTCCGCGACCTGATAAATCGATTGATAGTGGCTGCGAATACCCTCCACCAGATACCGTTGTTTCTCTTCGGGTGTCTCACCCGCCTCGACCACCCGGATGTCACGGTCACGCAAATAAGGGACGGCGCACACAATCAATTCAACCCTGCCTGCTGTGTCGCGCAGTAACAATACTTCGTTCTCAGGGTGTTCGGTAATGGCACCGATGACATGGACATCAAGACAACGCAGCAACTCACGTGGGGCTTCTAGAAGATAGGGGGAATCGTGGTTGCCGGCGGTAATCACCAGATGGCGGCAACCAGAACGAGCCACCTGATATAAAAAATGGTAGTAGAGACGCTGCGCCTCATGGCTCGGAACGGCAGTATCAAAAATATCGCCCGCCACCAATACGGCGTCGATGTTTTGCTGGGCAATGACCCCCACCAGCCAATCGAGAAATTGTCCAAATTCCGCATGACGTTTACGGGTATAGAGTAGGCGGCCCAGATGCCAATCGGAGGTGTGAAGCATCCTCACGGCTGACCTACTGTCTTGCTCCAAGCCCACACCATTTGCATCACAAATACTGCCATCACGGCCATTACCACCAACAAGGCAGCGTCACGGTTACCGGCAACGACCAGCATACCTGAACCTAAAAACAGCAATGTGCGTAACGCACCACCACGCGATAAGATGACACGCCCATGTTGTTGCCGCTGCGGCTGATCCCCCCACACCCAGAGGGGCAACAGATAACTCAAGGCCCCCGTCACCAGCGGCAAGACAAACAGCATCAGAAATAACGGAATGCTCTCCTCAGGGGATATCCAATGCAGCATAATGGGAATACCAGAAAACAGAGTCAGCACAAAACCGAAAATGGCCCCAATAAGGGAAACGGCTGCTCCTGAATGACCTGAACGACCCAAATGTTGGCGGTTGCTCCACATAGGCCTGAGCAAGGCGATGATCGGAAATAGCCACAACGGGATTGCCAACCAAGAGAGAGGATGCAGCCAAGCAGCCCCTACCGCCGCCATCCAGCTGCCTAAAAAAGCATATTTTAGGTGACAACAGAGTCGCCCAGCAGCACGATCATCACGATATCCAGCAACGGTTGGCAACAATACTTGCAGTGTACCAATAGCCGTCAGACCCACAAAACCAATGAGATTCAGATGGACATGCAGGGTACGCAACGGTTGCCAATAATCTGGCCGCAACAGCGCCCCAACCATGGCGGTCAACCCAAACAACAAGCAAACCAGGGCGGCCTGATACCAACGCACCCCAGGATGGGCCCCACCCAGGGACAGTCCCGCCCGTTTAGCGATCCAGGCCATCAATACCACCACCGTGGTCATCGCCAACAAGGCCGCTGGCAACAACCACTGACGTTGCTGATACTCCAAGGCCACCACCGCCACCACCGCCGCCAATGTCGCAGCGGATGGCAATCCCGTGATCCATGCTTCCGCCGACTGGGTGCGTGTCAACGCTGGGATAAATTGAATCATCGCCCCGAGAATTAACGGCAGCACTCCTACCGCCAATACCAAATGGGCAATCGGCAGATGGCGCTGCCCAGTCCATAGCAAGGAGAGCAACAAGAACGCTACCACAGCAGTGATGGCCAATAGCGTGATGTGAATTTTCACGGTGTCTTGTTTCCTACCAAGCGTTTGCACAATACCACTTTCATGATATCGATCGCCCTAGGTTGACGCTTAAGCTGCTTTAACTCCATGCCTTGCCGATGTAAATCATCGCCATACTCCGACAACACAAAGGTCAGGCTCTCCAGATCGAACCGCGCCTCATCCCATCCCAGATACCAACACCAATCGGTGTAATAAATCCAGCTATTTTCGTTAAAGGCCCGCACATGGGTCGGATCTTGCCAAGCTCCTAAAGAGAGTTCGTAGGGAACCTGGATGACAAATTTTCCGCCTGGTTTTAATAGTTTCAAGGCCGATGTCATCGCCGTCGTCAGATCAGTAATATGCTCCAGCACATCAAAAGCGATCAGCGTCTCAAATGAGTTCTCAGACAATCTGATCTCGCCAAAACGTTGGCTCGTCAGCTGTTTACCAAATGGGATAGGCTGATTTAGATCTAAAACGAGATCGGGATTCCAGGTCGCGTTGCAATCGATATTGAGATAATCTGTACGCCAGTCTTTACCACTACCCAAGTTGACTACGGTTGGTAGAGGCAACTGCTGTATTCGATTGCTTTCGACTGTTGCTTGATGAGATACTCGCGTGTATTCACGGCATAACTCACTAATAAATCCTTCAATATTATCGACATAGGATACGCGATTGCTCGTATATTTAAGTCTTACTTCTGGTATATTAAACAAATCATAATTTTTCTGTAATTCGGTGTTATTACCATCATTTAGATAATCAAATGCTATGTTTTGAAGCTCATTGAAGCTCAACTGATAGTTGTTTTCTCTTATTTTTTTAATTGTCTCGAAGTGGTGATAACCTTCATCAGACAGCCT
>JADGCM010000094.1 GCA_015228995.1 Magnetococcales bacterium | reverse complement strand
GGTTAGTATCATGTATATTGTAGAAAGATATTTGAATAATTCATATTTAGATGATGAATATGATGAGCTGCACCGTGTTTATCAGTCCACCGATGCGGCAGAGCTGTGCAACCTGGGGGTGAAGATGTTGAACCAGGAAGCGTCGGACTACGTAAAGGCGGTCAAGCTGTTGCGTATGGCTGCCAACGAGCGACACAAAGAGGCTCAATTCAATCTCGGGATGGTCTATTCTCTTGGTTATCCGGGAGTGCCTCAGGACTTAGTCCATGCATTTATGTGGTTTAACGTTGCGGCCTCACAGGGCGAGAGCGCCTTGCTCACGGAGAGCATCAATAGAATTTCTGTCAAGATGACCCCGGAGCAGATCGCCGAAGCTAGGTTGCTAGCCAGCATATGGAAACCCTGTAAAAGGCGAGTCTATGATATGGTGAGGGACTACTTCCAGGGTTATGTAGGAGTAGACACATCTGAAAAGTATTTATCAGATGTGTTTATCAACGTAAAAGGGAACGGACAATCATCGCTCATGCACGCGAGCGTGTTTCAGGCGGCTTTTTTTGCGGATAATCTACTGACATTTGGTAAAAACCTCAGTTTTCTGGAAGATGAAGACTTTTTGCGCGCATTTAATAAACATTCCTCGACTCAACTGGAGAAATCGATCATATGGCGGACGGTTGTGCTATGTTGGGCCGCTAAAAGTGCCCTGATGCGTGAGGGTGATTTTGTCGAGTGTGGCTGTTATCGTGGTACATCAGCACGTATCATTGCAGATTATATTAAGTTCTCAACTCAGAATAAAAAATTTTATCTGTATGATATGTTCCAGTTTAATGCCGACAATGCCCACGTTACGACCCAGTTGCCAGATCATGGCCCAGATTTGTACCGTAAAACAAAGGAACGATTTTCTGACTGTCCTAACGTTTCCGTTATACAGGGCAAAATACCTGATGTGTTACATGAAAACAGCCCCAAAAAAATAGCTTTCCTACACATTGATATGAATAACGCTCCATCGGAAATAAGTGCATTGGAGGTGTTGTTTGATCGTGTTTCTCCGGGGTGTTTTATCATTCTAGACGATTACGGGTATCTAAACTTTAGGAAGCAGAAGGAGGCAGAGGACGAATGGCTTAAAGAACGGGGATATTCTGTGCTAGAACTACCTACTGGTCAAGGTCTGGTGATTAAGTGAGTCTATGGTCGAGCCGAGCAAAGCCACCCTTGTGGGTGGCTTTGCCATAGATACCAACCCTAACTATTGCAACGTTTCTTAGCGACGCGATCCAAAGCAACAGATGCGGCGTCGAACGCCTGCTTGAATCGATCAACGTCTGCTCCGCTCCACGTTTTTTTGCTCCAAATTTTGGACATATTTCCCACGGCTGAGGAGAACCCCGCATCCCCTTCGCTGCTGGCAACCGCTTCCAAAACACCCATCAATTCGTCCATGTCGGCTTCAAGCTGGGCATTATCTGAAAAATCACCCTTAGTAGAACTGATATAGTCTGTGGCAGCGCGCAGTAACTTTGAAAACTGCTTATAATCATTACAATCAGGCTCAGCTAAGGCAAAAGAACTTGTTAATCCAACCACAAGACCAACAACGATCATCAATTTTTTCATTCAGACTTCTCCTTGATTAAGTGAGGCAACACCGCGGGCGGGATATTCTTTAATTTTCTCCTTGTTGTCAAGCAACATTTGCCATTGATGTGTCGATGGGGGCCTTGAGCATATAGGCGGCGTGAATCTGACCGCGATAGATATTGGTCAGCCTTTGAATGATCGCCGGCTCAGGGTCAACACCGACGACGCTATCTTTTGATTCTCGCCAAGCCAACAGTGCGAGTGAGTAAGCGAAAGAATCAAGCAAAGACGGCTCATCTGCCAACATCGTCGCCAGTGCCGGCCGCCCGAATTCGTAGACGAGCACTGCGGTTTCAGCGACCACTGTCGCTACCTGAGGTTGACAACAAAATAGGGCGCGGCGGCCAAAAGACTCGGTAGCGATGAAACGTTCGCTGATCATCCGCACCCCATCACGATCGGTCATGGTGCGCTTGACCATCCCCTCGCCAACGATAAACAGCGAATGCCGCCGTTCGCCGGCATTGACGATGATGGCGTTGGCAGAAAAATGGCGTTCCATCAGCATACTGGCCACGAGTTCGGACACTGAAGCTGGCAATGGCTGAAAGATGGTGCATTGCTGCACCAGTCGCAACGTGTCGAGTGAGCGATCCGCAATCAGAGCACGGTGCGGGGTGTGAATAACCTCAGTTTTTGGGAAGGAAACGGTAATCCCAGCATCACGCATACATCTCAAGATATTTTTGATGACCAAATGATCAGATTTAATACGTTCAACGTAATTAGCTATGACATAACCGATTTTATAGACCACACCATCCCGTTCCATGCGGATTGCTGATACAGTCGGCGAACCGATCAGGGCCACGCCGACTGCCCCTAACACCGCAGCATAGAGGATGCGCTCAGCGCTATCGACTGAGGTATCATAATCGATGACCACTTCGATGGACCGCTTCATCCGTGAGTCAGGCGTCGCTAGATTGACGATCACGGCATTGGCCAACATCAAATTTGGAATAATCAGCGTTTCTTCATCACCAGTTATTAAAGAAGTGGTATGCCAAGTGATTTTGTCAACCTTGCCCATCCATTTGTCATTGATTTTGACTAGGTCCCCAGTCTGAAAAGGTTTTTCGATGTTGATCAGAATGCCGGTGAAGGCTGCTAACAGCATATCCCGTAGCGCCAAACCGACCACCATGACCGAGATACCCCCGGTGGCAACCAAACCAGTGATATCCTTCTTGAAAACGACACTGAAGATGATGCATATCCCGATAAACAAAATCAGCAAGCCTGTCAGGTCAATCACCAGCTGGGGTAACTGCTTGCCTGATTTCCGCGCTACCACACCGTTGAGGATACCGTTGCGTACGAAGCGGGAGATCAGCAGCGTCATCACTAGGCCAAAGGCCGCCGCGATGTACTGTTCCAGCGTTGCTTGCGAGATCCCAGATATGAAAGCCAACGGCCGAGAAAACAGGTCGTCAAGCAGTAATAACAACCCAAGTATACCGCCGATGACCGTCATACGGCCGTAAGTTTGCAAATAGCTACTCATGTCCGTTTCCTCACGAGGTCACGGGAAGACGGGCGATGAAACCAGGATTATCGAGGGTAACTCCCATGCTACCACCGTAGAACTCAAAGATAATCCGCGATAGCACAACAGCAACCAATGGTGCGGCATTGGAGGTCTGAGTCGGTGAAGTGCCAATACGGGCCAGGAACTGGCGTGATTCATCGATCAGGGCCTCAGTTGGGGTGCCCGCCGCAGCAAATGCCGAGCCATAGATGGACAGTATCAGCCAACCGGAATCGCGATCATAACGGCTGGAGAGGGTGATTTTTCCATGGCCACCACGACGGGCAGCGTATCCCACCAGACCAGAAATGGCCCGACGCAGGAGATCGGTATCGGCACGAACCAACGGCATATCCGCCGTCACAGTCGAATGGATGATCAGCTGCGGTAGACGGCGAAAATCGGCGAGATCTTCGGCAAGCGCTCGATTAATGACATCGACAATGGATATCTGCGGGTTCTCTGCCTTGACCAGCTGTTGGCGAAATAGCTCCAGCTGCTGGTAATCGGACACCAGATGGCTGAGGCGAGATATTTCATTTGCGGCAAAGTCGAATTTTTCTCGTATAGGCAGCGTTTCAACAGCTGGGATCAACGACTGTAATTGCCCATTGACGGCTTGTAAGGGCTCGTTGAGTGCGGCAACGAGATTGGTAAAGAAGCCGCGCTTGATGACATCGACCTCCTTCAATTTGGCCATGGCGGCGTCGCAGGCAGCAGCACGTTCCTCCAACTCTTTTTTCTGGCTGTATAACATGTTGGTGAAGTTGGCACGCATTTGACCGGACTTGAGGTACGCGATGCTGACACCTATGGCGAGGATCAGAAATAGACCGCCGCTTTTGATGGCTACTGATTGGAAAATCTCAGCAAAAGCATCAGTAAGCTCTTTTACCACCGTAATCGTGATGGTCGGAACACCGGCAAAATTAACAACGTTAGAATTATTAATAAAAACTGTCCGCGAACCCAATTTTACCGTGGCGGCAGTTTTGGCGCGAGGGTCGAAATCGAGCGCACGTACGATCTCTCCGGTGGGCGTGTCGGAGTAACGGAAAAAAACATCCGTGCCCTTCACAGCGTCATTCTTAGCGTCGATCGGGCGCTCAACGCGATCAGATACGTCTTTTGCTAAACCGAGAGCCCAACTCAGGCCAGTGACGCTGCTGGCACGCTCAAGCGGTATATTGAACTCACTCACGAATTCAATAACACCGATCATCTTGCCCTCTGACACAACCGGGGTAACAGCACGCAATGCAACCAATCCACCGAGACCTGTTTCTACGGCGAGAATTTTTTGTTTACGCTCATTGGCTGTGACGATTGATTTACGGAATTTGCTTAGATCTTGGCCAAAACTGGTAGGTTGACCGGCTCGGTAAAAAACAGTTGCCGGTGCTGTCCAGAAATTAAGTTGAGAGACACCATGCTCTTTCTGTAATTGCTGAAAGAATGGCTCCATGCGGGCGGCCAACGCCTCACGGTCTTGCTTGGCAAAGGCCTCAACGGTGACTCGACTTTGGAGCATGACCTCGGAAGCAAGGTTTAAGGCCCGGAAGCGGGCTTGCACCAACTCACGAAATACCAATTCAAACTGCTCAGCACTGGTGTGAGCGCTTTTGATGACCGAGCCTGTCTTGGTTGCATATTCATTGATGGCGTAGAACGCCGATACCGCACCCGACAACAGGATGATCAGTATCACCACCCACCATTTGCCAGAGTCTGGTTGCGATTGCTTTTCGGCATTATTGATTGTCTCAGTCGTCATAATCTGTTCCCCGATGATCTCAACTAACTATACCCGCCACCACCAAGAGCCTTGTACAACTGGGCAGCCGATGCCAATAACAATCGGCGCAATTGTACACTACTCTGTTGGGCCGAGAAGGCCTCGCGTTGGGCATCCAGCACCTCCAGATAGCTGGATACGCCAGCCTGATAACGAGCCTCCACTAACCGCAACCGCTCGCTCTGAGCCTGCTCAATGGCTTGTTGGGCCTTGAGCTGTTCCGCCAGTTTATCGCGCAATACCAACAAGTCGGCTACCTCGCGGAAAGCCTGTTGAATCACCTTTTCGTACTCAGCAACCGCCAATACCTGGCGCACTTCGGCTAATTCTAAACCGGATTGATTGCGACCGCTATCGAACAAGGGCAGGAGGAGACTAGGCGTAAAACTCCAGGCGCCACTGCCCTCCTCAAACAGGCCCGAAAAAGTGCGGCTGGCCATCCCCAAGGCAAAGCTCAGGTTAATACGCGGCAAAAAGGCGGCGCGTGCTGCACCGATGTTGGCATGGGCGGCGATTAATTTTTGCTCAGCAGCCCGCACATCGGGGCGAGCTAACAACACCTCAGATGGTGTCGCCACGGCCATATCCAAGGAGATTCCTTGCTCACTTAGGCGTCGTCCAGCAGGCAGGGTGGTTGGCTGGGTCCCGACCAGCAGCGTAAGCGCATGCTGTGCCTGGGCCAAATTGCGCTCTAGATTGGCCAACTCAGCCCGTGTCGTTTCGTAAGCACCGTCAGCGGCGAGAAAATCAAGGTCGCCGGCTAGGCCGACATCGCGTCGTTGTTGTACCAAAAAGCGTGACTTGTGGCGCGACTCGACGGCGGCACGGGCGATTTCCAGCCGCTCTTCCAACTCTTGTAGTGTCAGGTAGGCATTAGCGACATCGGCAATCAGACTGAGTCGAAAGGCTTGATGCGCTTCTTCGGTCGCCAGATAACTGGCTTGAGCCGCCTCGGAAAGGCTCCTGACCCGTCCCCAAAAATCGAGTTCAAAGGCGGTCACCCCCAGGGAGACATCGTAGCGCCGGTTGATCATTTTTTGTCTAGTAGCCGATAGATCGCCGGGTGTCCGCGATGCAGAGTGGGACAATGAACCACTTACTGTTGGTAGTCGATCCGCATCAATGATGCCGTACAGTGCTCGTGCCTCTTCGACGCGGGCAACAGCAATACGCAGATCACGATTGTATTCCAGGGCTGCCGTAATCAGCGCTTGCAGGCGCGGATCGGGCAGCAGCTGCTGCCAAGTCAAGCCAGACACCATACGCTCGCTGGCAGGGGAATGCGATTGTGGCCATTGCGCGGCGACAGGCAGCGCTGGCCGCTCGAAAATTGGCACCAGCGAACAGCCCGACAACAGCGACAGCAGCACCAAAGAAGGCAATCCCAGCCGTTTTTTCAAACCTTCGTCTCCAACCATCCGTAAAAATCAGCACCGCAGGCCGCACCATACTACCATTGAGCCGCTGGAGGCAAGATATTTTAGTGATCTCGTAACTTGACAAAAGGAGGGCGATTGGGTTTCAATCACCGTCGCTGTGGTGGCTTATTTGCAGGAATTATTGTTAAATGAGTAAAGATATTCTGTTGACGATCTGTGTGCCAACGTTTAACCGGGCGGATACCCTGCGTGAGACATTGCTGAGCCTAGAATTTATTAAAAGCTGGCCGTTTGCCGTTGAGATTCTAGTAGCAGACGATGCCTCTCCTGATCACTCTTGGCAGGTGATGCAAGAGGTGCAGCAACAGTCGTTGCCGATGATTCGTCCCCTGCGCCACGAGAAAAATATCGGT
>JADGCM010000093.1 GCA_015228995.1 Magnetococcales bacterium | reverse complement strand
TGCTCAGGCTGGTTGCCTAGTGTGAAAAACTCACAAACCGTGAAACTTCAGTTTATAAATCAAATATAATCAATATGTAACACACTGTTGCAAAAATAAACTTTAGGATTGCAAAATACAACGATATGGTGATATAAGGATATGGTGATATGGTAATATCCTGAAAATGACCATAATAGAGGATCGTCGATGATTGCCAATAAGCTCGTGCTGCGCCTGTTCCCATTCCTGTCTTGGTTTCCCGTTCCCGCCATTACCTTCCGCGATGACTTAATGGCCGGTATTACCGGTGCGCTGGTGCTGGTACCGAAGGCGATGGCTTACGCGCAGCTATCCGGATTGCCGGTTTATTTCGGTCTCTATACCGCTTTTGTGCCGGCACTGCTGGGGGCGTTATGGGGCTCTAGTCGCCAGCTCGCTACCGGACCAGTGGCTGTCGTCTCGCTGATGACAGCCGCTGCCATCACGCCGCTAGCAGTCCCTCTCACCGATGAATACGTCGGTTTGGCCTTGTTACTGACCTTATTGGTCGGGGTCATCCAATTTGGACTGGGGGTGATCAAGCTCGGTACCATCGTCAATTTCGTTTCCCACCCGGTGATTCTGGGCTTTATGAATGCCGCAGCGATTATCATCGGCCTGTCTCAACTCGATATGTTGCTGGGTATCCCCAAAGGGCGCAGTGACTCCTTCATCAAAGATATTTGGGAGACGCTGGGTTATCTACCACAAACCCACCTACCAACGCTCGTCATGTCGGTCGTTGCTTTGGTATTGATGTTGGCACTCAAAAAGGTGCCCTTACTGGCCAAGCCGAGTGTGCTGATCGTGGTGGTGATTACGACGCTTGTTAGCCAATTAGTTGGTTTTGAACATAAAAGCAAGGGTACTCCCGAACAGGTTACCAATACTGAGGCCCAAAATTTGTTGGTTGGTTACAGTCAGACTGATCGACAGATCACCGCTTTGATGGTCGAGATCACCGCTAAATCGATCCAGCTTCGTGCCGCCCACAAGGAAGACAATGGCCGTGCTGCCGCTGATTTGGACCATGCAATCGATCTATTGCGCTTGGATGTGCATACGCTAAAAGCTCAAAATAGCGGTCGCTTGAAATTAATCAACCAAATGCACTTCGAGCGGGCCAACAAGCCTGAGAGCGAGCCTGCCACGTTGTACATGCAGGGTGCGGTACCGGCTGGTGTCGAAACCGATGGTCGGAGTTGGCATATCAAGAAGATCGACAAAGGTGAGTTATACCTCATGAGTGGTGGCGATGTGGTCGGTAATATCCCGGCCGGTTTGCCCGAGTTTCGCCTACCCACCATTGGCATGGATGTTGTTGCGTCATTGTTTTCATCAGCGCTGATCATTTCATTGGTTGCTTTTATGGAGTCGATCGCCATGGCCAAGGCGATGGCAGCCAAGTCAAAGCAGATGATCGATCCCAACCAGGAGTTGATTGGCCAGGGTATCGCTAACATCGGCGGCGCTTTCTTTCAGGCCTATCCGGCGTGTGGTTCCTTCACCGGTTCAGCAATTAATCTGCAGGCTGGTGCCAAGACCGGGTTGGCTATGGTTTCTAACGGTGTTTTTGTGGCCGTTACCCTGCTATTTCTCACTCCTTATCTCTACCATCTTCCCAAAGCGGTGTTGGCGGTGATCATCCTGTTTGCGGTCACCAGCTTGATCACTCCTACGGCTATCAAACACACCTGGCAGGCCAGTCGTGTCGATGGCATGGTGGTCGCAGTCACCTTCGTCGTCACCTTGTTGGCCGCCCCTCATCTCGATAAAGGCATTATGGTCGGCACGGCGTTGTCTCTCTTTCTGTTTCTCTACCACACCATGCGGCCACGCGTGGCGATTCTGGGTCGTTGTCGCGATGGCTCCCTACGCGATGCCAAGGTCAACGACTTGGCTACCTCCAAAATTGTTACTGTCATCCGGTTTGATGGTCGGTTGTATTTTGCCAACGTATCCTACTTCGAGGATGCCGTCCTCAACGCCGTTGCCAACAACCCAGAAGCGCCCTACGTGTTGATTGTTGGCGATGGCATCAACGATATCGATTCATCTGGCGAAGAAGTGATCCATCACTTGGTTGATCGTCTCAGTGAACATGGTACCGTGATGGTGTTTTCCGATCTTAAAAAGCAGGTGACGGATGTCATGCACGCCACCGGTCTATGGGATAAAATCGGCGCCGGTCACTTCTTCTCCACTGCCGATTTAGCCCTTGAAAAAATCCTCTGCCGAGCCGAAAATGCCGAAGACGATGACCCGCTGCGGCTACCACACCGTTGAGGTCAGTTGCCCGTAATAGTGTATATGGCATATATTTTGCTTTCGTTTGCACTACAAGACGGGGCTTTCACACCCCTCACCCTGCCCTCTCCCACAAGTGGAGAGGGTGAAGAGGCCGCTTCATGCTCCCCTCTCCACTTATGGGAGAGGGGGATATCTGGGAGTGAGGGGAAGGCCGAAGACAGGGGTGCCCGCAACTAGATTACAGGGAGTAGCTCAATGATCGACTTGGTTGCCGCGGACGATAGCGGTGCTTCCGACAGCGATAATATCACGAGTAGGGCCAGTTTCACCCTCACCGATGAGGGTGAAGTGGGTACCAAGGTGGTGTTATTTGATGGCAGCAGCAGCAAGGGCACGATGACGATCACAGCGGGTAGTTGGAGCGTCAAGCTGTCCGGGCTCAGCCAGGGGCTCCACTCGTTCACCACTAAACAGCTCATTGATGGTGTACTGGGGGAGGCTTCTGAACCACTGGAAGTGAGTATCGATGCGACAGCGCCCGCTTCTCCAGCAGGACTGGACCTGGCGACTGAGAGCGATGTTGGTTTTTTATCGAGCGATAATATCACCAGTGCTGCCGAAGAATTACTGATTCGCGGCCGCGGCGAAGCTGGCAGTCAGGTCACCTTATTTGCGGACCGCAACAAAAACGGTAAACTGGATAGCGTCGAGTTTCAGGGGATAGACTCCGTGGTGGTTGGCGAGGATGGTAGTTGGGAAGATCGCTTCGAGTGGCTGCCGGATGGTACCCATGTCATTGTTGCCATCCAGACCGATGTGGCGGGTAATGTCAGCAAGGCCTCTTCGGCGTTGACCGTGGTGATTGACACCACCCCACCCGCAGTACCGACCAAGTTGGACTTGGCCGCAGAGGATGATAGTGGCAGCATAGCAACGGATAATATCACCTCTATTACCAACGGTTTGACCATTAATGGCAGTGGTGAGAGTGGCTTGCGGGTATTGCTGTTCGAAGAATTGGATGGAGAACTGGATACCGAGCCGTTGGCGGTGGCTATCGTCAACAACAAAGGGGTTTGGTCGGCGGACATCCCGGAATTGACGCTCGGCGACCATGCCATTCGGGCGGTGCAGAGTGACGCAGCTGGCGGTTGGAGCCAACCATCGGAGATCCTGGCGATCAGTGTTACTGAAGCCAATTTACCCCCAGCGCCCTCTGCTCCGGTGCTGCTGGAAACCGATGACACCGGCAGTTCGAACAGTGACGGCATCACCAGCAAGACCAGTGGTTTGACGATTACCGGAAGCGGCGAACCTAATGCCAAGATTACCTTGGTTCGAGAAGGTGCCTCTAAAACTGTGGGCAGTGCCGTTGTCACCGCCACCGGCAGCTGGAGCTTGAAAGTGGCCAACTTAACCCCGGGGCTCCACACTCTTGTTGCCAAGCAAACCATCGATGGTGAAACCAGCGGCGAGTCGGAGCCGTTGTCGATCTTAATTGATGCCAGTGTGCCTGCTGCCCCATCAGGATTAAAAATAAATGGATCTGCTAGCTACAACCAGGTACTTTCGTCTGGTACTGGTTTAGAGTTGACTGGTAGCGGTGCCAATGGTGCTATAGTGACGCTATTCGACGATATCAACAAAGATGGAAAACTGGCCACTAGTGAGTTATTGGCTACTACTACCGCCGATGAAAGTGGTGCCTGGTCGGCCAGCGTCGATCTGGCTGGAGGTAGTCATGCGATCAGGGCTGTACAAACTAATCTGGCTGGTAATATTAGTAAAGCGACATCGACTGCCTTGGCGGTCACCGTAACGACTCCAGGGGGGATTGATTTAGCAGCAGAGGATGACACGGGCTTTTCTAACAGCGATAACATCACCAACAAGAGCAGCGGCTTGACTATTTCTGGTACCACTACTACCAGTAAGGCCAACGCTATCAGGGTGTTGTTGTTTGCCGGTGACGCAACCGAGGCGCTGCAAACGGTGGCGGTATCAAGAGGAAGCTGGAAAACGGACTTGACCTTGGCCGCGCAGGCGGATTCCTGGGTTCTGACTGCTGCTCAGGTCTATGCCGATGGCACGAAAAGCGGCCGGTCGGCGCCGTTCACTTTGAAGATAGACCAAGAACCGCCAACGGCAGTTGCTGACTTAACCATAGTTGACGGGATCAATCTCGGTCATGCAGGCTTCATTACCAATAAGACGGCTGGGTTGGTGATCACAGGTACGGGCGGAGAGACGGGCGCTCAAGTCATTTTACTGGAGAACAACAAGAGCATCGGCAGTGGCCTCGCCGATAGCGAGGGAAACTGGCGCGTAAACGTCTCCAAGATGAGCAATGGCACCCACAGCATAACGGCTAAACAGGCTGATGTGGCTGGTAATGAGAGTGAAGCTTCAGAGGCACTGATGCTCAGCGTTGATAGTGTTGCCCCAGCAGCTCCGACCGGTCTAAAGTTCGCGGCTGCTACCGGTATTGTGAGTGGTAGTGGTGAAAAGGGTGCTACCATCATTTTATTCAATGATAGCAATAAAAACAGCACGGTTGATACGGGAGAGCAGATTGGTGAGCCCATCTTGATCGACGGTAATGGTAAGTGGGTCAGTCCTGCCGTAACGGATAGCCTGCTAGCCGGAAGGTATCCCAACGTTAAGGCCATCCAGACCGATTTGGCGGGCAACGTCAGTAAGTCTTCCAACGCTTTGAGTGTGACGGTAGCGAGTGTGTCAGTGGCGGCGGCGAGCCTGACGCGGGTGCTGAACCGTTATGACGGATCGGCGTTGCTAGGTGGCACGGTATCGCTTTTCGATCCGCAACATCCTCTTCCGTATGGGGGCGGTTTGCTGGTCAACTCCTCCGGTTAGAATGACCATGTCTTTGGTGGATTGGGCGCGGATACATACGGTGTTGCTCGATATGGACGGCACGTTGCTTGATCTGCGCTTTGATGAGCTGTTTTTTTTACAGACTGTGCCGATGGCTTACGCACGCCATCACCAAATTGACGACACGGCCGCTCGCCAGCGTGTGCTGGCTGCCTACCAGGAAGCGCAGGGACGTCTGGAATGGTATGATCTGGATTATTGGTCACGGCAGTTTGGATTTAATATCTCTCTGCTTAAACACGATATTGCCCATTTGATTCAATTGCGGCCGCAGGTAGAGCTCTTGCTGGGGCAATTGCGTGCCAGTGGTCGCCCGGTCTGGTTGGTCACCAACGCTCACATCGATTCTTTAACTTTGAAACTACAGCGGACGCCGATTGGTAACTGGCTGGATGGCACCATCACCAGCCATGAAATCGGTTGGGCCAAGGAGCATGCCGCCTTTTGGCCCCTGTTGCAACAGAGGCTGGGGTTCGATCCGGCGACAACGCTGTTAATTGACGATGCCGAAGCGGTGTTGCAGGCAGCGGCTGATTATGGCATTGGTCAGCTAATCCACATTGCCACCCCCAACTCATCGGCCAATCCAGTCTATTCGAGTCGTTTTCCCTCGATCGATGATTTTGACGCCATCCTACCGGTGCGGGTATATGAGGAGGGATTGATATGACGGAGCAGGCTGCTCTCATTGACCTAGTAACGGCAACGGCACGTCAGACTGGGGCGTTGATTATGCGCTACTACCGCCCGGGAGAGAGTCCGGACCCACGCAGTTGGGTGGGGAGCAAGGGTGTCGACAATCCAGTAACACAGGCCGATATGGAGGCCAATGCCTTGCTGCACCAGATGTTGATGACGGCGACACCCAACTATGGTTGGCTATCAGAAGAGAGCCCAGATCATCCAGAGCGACTCGAACAACAACGCGTTTGGGTAATCGACCCCATTGATGGCACCCGAGAGTTCATTCGTGGCCAGCCCCAGTTTGCCATATCCATCGGCCTAGTAGAGCAGGGACGGCCGTTGCTGGGGTGCGTTTATAACCCGGCCCGTGAGCAACTGTTTATGGCTTGGCATCAAGGGGGTAGTTACCTGAATGATCAGCTAGTTCGGGTTAGCAACCGACAGCAGCTGTTAGGTGCTTCTTGTTTGTCAAGCTATTCAGAGACATATCGTGGTGAATGGGAGCCATTTCGTGATGAGTTGCAACTCACAGTGATGGGGTCGGTGGCCTATAAACTGGCCCTGGTAGCCAGTGGTTACTACGATCTGACCTTTACCTTGGCACCGAAAAGTGAGTGGGATATTTGTGCTGGTCTACTGCTGGTGAAGTGTGGTGGTGGCCGGGTTACTGATCAGCAGGGCAACGATCTGCTTTTCAATCGTCCCCTGCCGCAACTGACGTCGGTGTTGGCGAGTAATGGCACACTCCATCCAGCCTTATTGCAACGCTTGGCCCAGGTTCCTCTGTCCCCAGGTCAACGGCGATAGGAATGTGCCACGCGGTAGTAGCATCGCGGTCGGAGTTAATGCACTACCTTGCAACATCATCGCGAACATGATGCCCCTTCGGGGCAAATTTCTTGATGTTCCACTATCCACACGAAT
>JADGCM010000092.1 GCA_015228995.1 Magnetococcales bacterium | reverse complement strand
AGCATGAAGCAGCTTCTTCACCCTCTCCCCTTGTGGGAGAGGGCAGGGTGAGGGGGAAGTCGAACCCAATCAGGAGTTCATGCGCCGTGCTGCTGATGATCGATAACTATGATTCATTTACCTATAACTTGGTACAATATTTTGGCGAGTTGGGAGTAGAAGTGGCGGTGTTCCGCAACGACGCCATCGATTTATCAGCCATTGAGCAGCTCCAACCGAATCATATCGTCCTGTCACCTGGCCCCTGTGCGCCGGATCAAGCCGGTATTACCCTAGCAGTTATCCAACATTTTGCCGGTCGGATCCCGATTCTTGGGGTTTGCTTGGGTCATCAGGCCATTGGCCAAGCCTTCGGCGGCCAGGTGGTGCGGGCGCCCCAAGTCATGCACGGCAAAACATCGGCTATCTACCACCAGGGTGATGGTGTCTTTCACGGATTGCCACAACCCTTTGCCGCCACCCGTTACCACTCCTTAATCGTAGCACGGGATACATTACCGGCCTGTTTGTCGGTGACGGCCTGGACCGAAGAGGGATTGATCATGGGGTTGCGTCACCATAGCCTAGCCATCGAAGGGGTGCAGTTTCACCCTGAATCAATCCTGACCGAGTGTGGCCATGCCCTGCTGGCCAACTTCTTAAAAAATTAAAAATTGAGAGAAATTGAGGGATAAGGCAAGATGACAACTCCTAGCATCTCGATCAACCAAGCGCTATCGAAGCTGATCAACCGCAATCCTCTGTCCCAAGAAGAGGCACGATCAATCATGGAGCAGATCATGACCGGCACGGTCACACCGGCTCAGATTGGCGCTTATCTGGTCGCCCTGCGGATGAAGGGAGAGACGGTGGATGAAATCACCGGATCGGCCCAAGCGATGCGCGCCCAAGCGACCACCCTCTCCCTACCCGCCTCCACCACTGTCCTTGATACGTGTGGCACCGGAGGCGATGGCCTCAATACCTTCAATATCTCCACCACCGCCGCCTTTGTGGTGGCCTCTTGTGGTATTACCGTCGCCAAACATGGCAACCACGGGGTCTCGTCCCATTGCGGCTCGGCCGATCTACTCAACGCCATCGGCGTCAACATTGAGGCCGATCTCAATACCATGAGCCATTGTCTCCATCAGGCCGGTATCGGTTTTCTCTATGCCCCCCACTACCATCGGGCTATGCGCCACGCCATTGGTCCACGACGTGAACTGGGTATCCGGACGCTATTTAATTTATTAGGACCGTTGACCAATCCGGCTGGGGCCAGCTGCCAGCTGATCGGGGTCTTCGATGCCGCTTGGGTGGAGCCACTGGCACAAGTACTCGGACGTCTTGGGTCGCGGCGCGCTTTGGTAGTACATGGGGACGATGGCATGGATGAAATCACCACCACATCGGCCACCCAAGTTGCCGAATTACACGCCGATGGCCACGTCAGCCGTAGCACACTGACACCGGAACAGTTCGGACTGGAACGCGCTACTGCTGCCAGTCTCGCCACCAGCAGTGTCATCGAAAACACCATTGCTATCAATCGCGTGTTGGATAACAAGCCGGGCCCAGAACGGGACATCGTCTTGCTCAACGCCGGCGCAGCCCTCTATATCAGCGGCCGTGCCGCCACCATCGCCGACGGCATCGCCTTGGCACGGGAGGCCATTGCCAGTGGTCAAGCACGCGAGAAACTGAACGCTTTGCGTTATTATTCTACTCATCCAGCCGAGCAGGTGAAGGTTAGCGAATCGCCATGAGTTCCAGCAGCACCATTCTTGATCGCATCATGACTCGTAAACGCGAAGAGGTGGCGGAACGACGTCAGCATACCTCCGAGGCCACCTTGTTACGCCGGGCACAGCAACAGGCCGCACCACAACCTTTTTATCAGACATTATCGGCCATTGTGACCCAACAGCAGCCGGCCATTATCGCTGAAATCAAACGGGCTTCCCCCTCCAAGGGACTGATTCACACCCATACCCCCTTTGATGCTGGCCGTATCGCCCGCAGCTATGCCGATCACGGTGCTGCCTGCCTCTCCTGTCTGACCGACCATGATTTTTTTCAGGGTGAAGATGCTTTTCTGGTTCAGGTGCGTGATTGTGTCACCCTACCGTTGTTACGCAAAGAGTTTATCTATGATCCTTATCAGGTCATTGAGACACGCGCCTTGGGGGCTGACGCCATTTTGTTGATTTTAGCGGTACTGTCGCATCATCAAGCGGCCGAGTTGGAAGCAACGGCACACGAGCTCGGGCTGAGTGTGCTGATAGAGGTGCATGACGAAGCCGAGCTTGACGACGCTCACCGGCTCTCTTCGCCACTGATCGGTATTAATAACCGCAACTTGCGCACCTTTGAGACCACATTGGCCACCTCGGAACGTCTTGCCGGGCGGGCCAGCGCTGATCGCTTATTGGTCGCCGAAAGTGGCATTCACAACGCCGACGATATCCGCCGCCTGCAGGGCTGTGGGCTACACGCCTTCCTCATCGGCGAGACCTTTATGCGCCATGCCGACCCAGGTGAGACGCTAGCGGAACTAATAGCTGCGCTCGACGGCAAAGTCAGCCAGTAGCAACAACGATTCTTTTTCTGGTGAATCTGGAAAGGGCTGGAGTGCCTGTTGCGCTTGTTGCGCCAGCTCTCTGGCACGGCCCATGGCATAGTCGAGCGAGCCACGGTTGCGGATCAACTCAATAGCACGCGCTAAGCCGCCTTCTGTCTTCTGTTGGCCTTCGTTGCTGTTCTGCTCAATGTTATGGCGCCAAAACCGACGCTCCTCGTCACTGCCATGCTGGTAAGCGTGGATCAACGGCAGGGTGATTTTTCCTTCCTGGAAGTCGTCGCCGATGCTCTTGCCGAGCGCCTCGCGGGTGGTAGCATAATCAAGGGCATCGTCTACCATCTGGTAGGCGGTACCTAAGAGCAGGCCATAGCGCGCCAGCCCTTGCTCTTCCGCAGCCGGTCTGCGACTGATGACGGCTCCCAGCTGGGCCGCTGCGGAAAACAGTGAAGCGGTTTTGCTGGAGACCACCCGCATGTATTGCTCTTCGGTGGTCTCTAGGTTAGCGCTGATCACCAACTGCAACACCTCCCCCTCGGAGATGATGGCACAGGTATCGGCAACAATCTGTAACACATGCAGATCGCCGTGTCCTACCAACAACTGAAAGGCGCGCGAGAAGAGGAAATCTCCCACCAGAATGGGGGCCTTATCTCCCCATAGGGCGTTGGCGGTGGCTTGACCACGACGGGTACTGGAACGATCAATGACATCGTCGTGCAGCAAGGTGGCGGTATGGATAAACTCAACGACCGCCGCCAACAAGGCGTGATGTTGGCCGCGATAACCACACATTTTGGCGGCAATCAGTAACAATATCGGCCTTAGTCGCTTACCGCCACTGCTGATCAAATGGGTTCCCAGTGTCGGTATAAGCTCCACTTCGGCATTCAGGTGACGCGTAATGAGTTCATTGGTCAACTCAAGGTCGGGACCAATCAGCGCCTGCAGTCGTTCGAGCACAGATGACGATGTCGAAATCATAACAAATCCGATTACCGGAGGTTAAATTTATGGTACCAGCGGACACTTTAGCACATAACGATTCCCCCCATCCAGGAGAAAAGCCGGTGTGGCATCACCATCGCTGGCTCAATCAACCGCTTTTCTTGGCATCGGCATCGCCACGACGACTGGAGCTGCTGCGTCAAATTGGTATCGAACCAATGGTGATGGCCACTGACATCGACGAAAGCCGCCAACCAGGGGAATCGATCACCGCTTTCGTCAATCGCATGGCTGAGAACAAAGCCAGCCGCTTGTTTACGCTACAACCAAACGGATCCCCAAAAGATCTCGTCATTGGCGCCGATACTGTAGTGGTGGTGGAGGATCAAATATTCGGCAAACCCACCAGTCCTCAACAAGCAACCGCCATGTTGCAACAGCTTTCTGGTCGTTGGCATTTGGTCATGACGGCAGTTGCAGTTCGCCGCCGCGACCGAACCACTTGCTGGCAACGTTTGGTGGTGTCGCACGTCTGCATAAAAAGCCTCTCAGCAGACGAAATCACGGCTTATGTCGCCTCTGGCGAACCACTTGATAAGGCGGGGGCTTATGCCATTCAGGGCCTAGCCGCCTGCTTTGTGACGCAACTGCATGGCTCTTATAGCGGTGTCGTTGGGCTACCGTTGGCGGAAACAATCGAACTATTGCTCAGCGCTTCCAATGCTTCTTGAGTCTGCTGCTCATGCGCTTCGATGGTACGTGACACCTGTTCCCAACTAGCCAGCGCTTGTTCCAAAGCAAACGCCAGCTGTTGGTGACGGATCAACTGTGCTGTCAGCAGCTCTTTGTTATTATCTTGGTAGCGTTCTGGTGCCGCCAACCACTGATCCAGTTGGGCCTGCTCTTTTTCCATTTGGGTAATTTGTTGCTCCAGCAGCTGCCGTTGCTGACGCAAAACGGCCGTTTCACGGGCCAGCCGTTCGCGCAATTCGGCCGTTTGGCGACGTAAATCGCGGCGGTTGCCACTGGTCGCGGTGACGGGTGCCGTATCCCGGTTGTTGCGTTGGAGCAAGCTCTGTTCTAAATAGGCATCAAGCCCTTGCTCCCAAACTTGCACCCGGCCATCAGCCACCAGCCAATAGTGACTGCAAACACTCTCCAATAAATCACGGTCATGGGAAATCAGGATAAACGTGCCTTGATAGGCCTCCAGGGCATCGGTCAGGGCGGTGCGCGCCTCCATATCTAGATGGTTAGTTGGCTCATCCAACAGCAGCAAATTGGCCCCTGAAAGAAACAGGCGCACCAGTGCCAACCGAGCCCGCTCACCACCCGATAACACCGCCACCGACTTAAATACCTCATCGCCGGAGAAGAGAAAACTGCCCAATAATTGGCGCACCGAGGCACGGGTGGCGGTGGGTTGGGCCGCTTCAGCCGACGCCAACACACTATCTTGTGGCACCAGTGTCTCCAGGGCATGTTGAGCAAACCAAGCTGGACGGACGCCAGCACCGTACATCACCCGACCACTAGCAGCCGTCAGCAACCCAGCACAGAGCTTTAACAGGGTGCTCTTGCCAGCGCCATTGACTCCCAACAGCCCAATTTTGTCGCCACGCAGCAGATTGAGGTTGACGTTGGCCAACACCGTGCGGTCATCATAGCGGCAACTGGCTTGGTGCAACGTGCATAATTCACGTGGACAAGGGCCCGGAACGGGCAGCTGGATACGAGGCGGCTGGCGCTGTGGCTCACTGGCCTCAATCAGCTCCATACGTCCCAACATTTTGATGCGACTCTGCACCTGACGTGCCTTGGTGGCTTTGGCACGAAACCGATCAATAAAGCGTTCCAGAGCCGCCATCCGCCGCTGTTGCTCGGCAGCCGCTTTGACCAAGCCCCGTAATCGCTCTGCCTTGCGGGCAACATAGTGTTCAAATGGAGCTGGATAACGGCTCAACTGCCCCGCCTCCAGCTCCATCAGTGTGGTCACGGTGCGATCCAGAAAAGAACGATTGTGCGAGATGAGAATCAATGTCTTTGGCCATTGCGCCAAATGATACTCAAGCCAAGTGACCGACTCCAGATCAAGATGATTGGTCGGCTCGTCAAGCAGCAACAGGTCAGGCTGAGCAAATAGCGCTTGAGCCAGGGCCAGACGCATGCGCCATCCTCCAGAACAGGTGGTCACCGGTTGCGTCAATGCCGCGTTTGAAAAGCCCAGCCCTAGCAAAATGGCCCCGGCACGTGCCTCAGCATCGTAAGTACCGAGTGTTTCGAGACGGCAGTCGACCTCACCCAACCTAGCCAATGCCGTTTGGTCGCTGCTATGATCGGTGAGATGCTGGCGCAGTTGCTGCCGCTGCTGCCGCAGTCGAACCAACTCCTCATGGCCGCATAAGGTCTCTTCAATCAGTGAGCGGTCAGAGGCCAGAATCTCCTGCCGTACCACCCCCAAACGCTGGTGGGAATGACGGGCAATCGTACCCGCATCGGCCTCTAGTTCCCCTAAGATCAGCCGCAACAGGGTGGTCTTACCCACCCCATTGGCACCGATCAGACCGATACGCTCCCCGGGATTGATCTCCCAATCCGCCTGGGAGAGAATGACCTGAGCGCCAAAGGCTTTGCTGACCCGCTCAAATCGAATCATACCGAGATCATCGCGATCATCATCGACCCCATAGACCGACCCTGGTCTCCACCTCAGTGATCCGTTCGGTGTGCTGCTGTTGCCGCAGCAATTCGATGTAGGTGGTCACCAATTGGGCCAAAAACGGGTAAGTATGACGATCATGGGCCTGATCCAGCTGATTGAAGACCCGTTCCAATAACGGTAAACTGCCGGCCAGATCCTGGCGAAAATAGAGGTTCATCCCGAGTTTATAGCAAGCGTAAAGATTGTCTGGCTCCTGTGCCACCCAGCGGCGCAAGATATCCATATTGCGCTCTAACTTGGCGCGATTATCGCCACCGCTGTAGCCATGATGGATCAGCCGGATGTTCGAATGCTGCGGCTGATGGCGTGGCCAGTGGTGATAAATGGCATCACAGACCGATTCATGAACCGGATTGGCAAAACGGATACGCGGATCGTTACGAAATAAGCGCATCGCCTCATGGCGGGTAACGCCACCATCGGCCTGCAGATTATCGATAGCCACCAAGAACAGCGGATCCTTAACAGAACGACAACAACGCCGCAACAGTGCAATGGCGTTGCCCGTTATATCCAACTCCTCATCACAATCGACACTGAGGATCCAGCGGTAGTGAGCCTGTTCGATGGCAAAATTTTTCGGTTGTGAGAAATCATGCTGCCACGGCAACGCAAACGACCGACACT
>JADGCM010000091.1 GCA_015228995.1 Magnetococcales bacterium | reverse complement strand
CGAAGAATCGGTCCGTCCCGATAGGGAGGATGAGGTGTCGATAGAGCCTCCGGTGGTGGTGGCGGAGTCATCGCGACCGCATGTGCTGTTGGTGGAAGACAATCAATTTACCCGCCTATTGATGGTGCGCTTGTTAGAGTCGCGTCGCTATCGCGTTACAGTTGCCAATAACGGTCAGGAGATGCTGGGGGTGTTGCAACGCATGCCCAACCATAGCTTCGATTTGGCGCTGGTCGATCTGGCCATGCCGGTGATGGATGGTTTGACAGCTGCGGCTGAGATCCGCATGGCCGAACAGAGCCATGGCTGGCGCTATCTGCCCATGATCGCGGTGACAGCTCTGATTGGTGAGGAGAATCGCCAGCGAGTTTTGGATGCCGGTATGGACGGGTTTCATGGCAAACCGGTGCAGGCTGAGCAGCTATTTTCTGAAATGGATCGGGTGCTAACGGAAATATCCTCGCGTCTTAGCGGCTCCCAGCCGACTGGTCACGATGAGGTTGATTTAGAGCAGGTGTTGCGCACGGTAGAGGGCGATTGGGAGCTGTTGAACGAAGTGCTGACGCTCTATTTTAACGATGTCCCCCACCATTTAGAATTGATCCAACAAGCCATCACCGAAAGTGATCTGATGACGCTGTGTGAGGTGGCACATAGCCTGAAGGGGGCGTCTGGCCTATTTGGTCAGCGGGCGCGGGTGTATGAACTGGCTTATGCGCTAGAACGATTGGGACGCGATGGAGGAGAGATGGTACAAGCTCGTAGGCTGCACCAGGAGCTAGAACTGGAGCTGGTGCGGTTGCAAAAAGTCCTGCAAACGATGTTAGCAGGGCAGAGGGATCGGGTATGAGTGACCAGCATTCTCAGTTGATTGCCCCTTTTGCTGGTTGGCGCCCTCAATCGGAGCATGTTGCGCAGGTGGCGGCCCCCCCTTACGATGTGTTGGGACGAGACGAGGCGCGCCAATTAACGGTTGGCAATCCGTATTCGTTTTTGCATGTTTCTAAGGCCGAAATTGACTTAGCGGACGATACCCGCATCGGTGACCCGGCGGTTTATCAGCAGGCGCACCGGGTTTGGCATCGTTGGTGTCACAGCGGTTTGTTTGTCCAGGATCCAGCGCCCTGTCTGTATATCTATCGCTTGACGGTAAAGCAGCGGCAACAGATAGGTGTGGTCGCCGCTGCCTCGGTTGATGCCTATCTGGGGGGGCGTATCAAGCGACACGAGGTTACACGCATCGATAAAGAGAATGATCGTACCTGTTTGAGTGATGTATTGTCGGCGCATAGTGGCCCAGTTTTTCTGACTTATCGTTGGTCGCGGCCGATTGATCTATTGGTGGCGGCGGCGATTCAGTCGTTACCGGTGTACGATTTTGTTGCTGTCGATGGGGTGCGACATACCTTTTGGTTGGTTCAAGAGCAGCCTCTCATCCAGCAGTTGGTGGCCGCTTTTGAGAACCTGCCCGCCGTTTATGTGGCAGACGGCCATCATCGTTCGGCAGCGGCAGCGCGGGTCTGTCAGATGCGTCGTGCAGAGAACAGCAATTATAGCGGTGGTGAGGGATTTAATCGGTTTTTGACGGTACTATTCCCCGACTCACAAGTTTGCATCCTCGATTATAATCGGGTAGTGCGCGATCTGAATGGTTTGACCCGAGAACAATTTTTGGCGGCTATTGCTGAATGGTTCATTGTGACACCCGAGCAGCAGCCGGTGCGACCCCAGCAGCGCCATGATTTTGGTCTCTACCTCGCTGATCGCTGTTGGTACCGGCTGCGGTTGCGTCCCGAACTTGTCGATGAACAGCACCCGGTTGCCCGGTTGGATGTACGACTATTGGAGGAATATCTGCTGCGACCAGTGTTGGCGATTACCGACCTGCGTCAGGATCGTCGGATCGATTTTGTCGGTGGTGGCTATGGGTTGGAGCGGTTGACGGCGTCGGTCGATAGCGGTGTCATGGCAGCGGCTTTTGTCCTCTATCCGACCCAATTGGAGGAGCTGTTTGCCGTGGCCGATGTTGGCATGGTCATGCCCCCCAAATCGACTTGGTTTGAACCAAAATTATATGATGGACTGGTCGTTCAAGGGTTATGATCGCCGTTTCTCGCTGGTTCTGCCGGTTGGGCGTTGTGGGCCGGTTGGGCATTGTGGGCCGGTTGGGCATTGTGGGATTATTGGCTGCCTGTGCCCCGGTGACACCGGTGCCGCAGCCCGGTTCGGAGCCGTCCATTACCACGCCGCTTCAGCCCTATCCGAAGAGTGGTGCTCCTTATACCGTCAATGGGGTTACCTATCAGCCGTTGTCGAGTGCCGAAGGGTATGTGGGCCATGGGGTGGCCTCTTGGTATGGACCCGGTTTCCATGGCAGGCGCACCGCGAATGGCGAGATTTTTGATATGTACCGCATCTCTGCCGCCCATACCATTCTGCCGCTACCGACCTATATTCGGGTTACCAACCTGGAAAATGGTCGGCAGTTGTTGGTGCGGGTCAATGACCGTGGTCCGTTTGTCAATGACCGTCTCATCGATTTTTCTTACGGTGCGGCGCGTGAATTGGGATTTGACCACAAGGGGAAGACACGGGTGCGCATCGAGGCAACGACCGGTGCCGATGATCGAGGGGGGATGGGGGGCTATTCCCCATCCGGTTTGGCCCCATCTGACCTATCCAGACCAGCAGAGCTATCGGAGCAGATATTCGTTCAGTTGGGGGCTTTTAGCGCCTTACGTAACGCTTCCCACCAAGTGGAGCGTATCAATCGGATGAAAATTGGTCATCATGCGCGGCTATTCCGTGTCAATCTTGACAAAAAACAGTATTATCGCGTCAGGATTGGACCGTTTACGAGTGTTGACAGAGCGGATGCCACGCTCTCGTTGTTGACAGGCAAGGGGCTTGGGCCAGCCCGCATTGTCGTCGAGTAACTGAGGAAGGGGTAATGTATCCATGAGGTTAAGCAACAACAGACTCCAGTTTTTTGAGCGATTTAAGATGCTTATGGTGGGTGTGACTCTGCTAGCTGGCGCACTGGCGCCGGTTGATGGTTGGAGTGCTCCAGCAGCGGTCGTTCCCCATCAGGAGGATTCGCAATCGTTTGAGGTGCGGGCTGAGGCGGCGATTCTGGGGGATTTGGATACGGGCACATTGATGGTCGAGCAGATGCCTGATGTACGCCGTGACCCGGCATCGCTTACCAAGGCGATGACGCTCTATCTTGCCTTTGACGCTTTGGCGCGTGGTGCCCTGACCATGGAGACCAAGTTGTTGGTTAGCGAGCGGGCTTGGCGGACCGGTGGATCCAAGACCTTTGTCAAGGTGGGTGACGAAGTGTCGGTGCATGACCTACTCATGGGGATCGCTGTGCAAAGTGGTAACGATGCCTGTACGGTGGTAGCCGAGCACATTGCTGGTTCAGAAAAAGGGTTCGCCGACCTGATGACGCAAAAGGCCAAACAGCTCGGTATGAACAACAGCCATTTTATGAATGCCTCCGGTCTTCCCGACCCGGACCACTATTCGTCGGCACGCGATATGTTTATCCTAGCGCGCGCCATCATGAACGAATTTCCTCAATATACCAGTTTGTTTCGTGAGAAACAGCATACCTTTAACGGTATCAGGCAGTTTAACCGTAATCGGTTGTTGTGGCGTGATCCACATATTACCGGCATGAAAACTGGGCATACCCAGACTGCTGGTTATTGTTTGATCGCCACCAGTGATAAAGATGGGCAGCGGCTCGGAGCGGTATTGCTCGGCACCAAGAGCAGCAAAATCCGTGAAGAGGAAGCTTTGCGGTTGCTGCGTCATGGCAATCGTCTTTATGAAACGGTGCATGTCTACGACAAAGGGGCTGTGGTGCGACAGTTTCGTGTCTGGAAGGGAGAAAGAGATCGTGTCGATGGGGTGGTCGAAAAGCCGGTGTTGGTGTCGGTATTGCGGCGTGATCGCACCAAAATTGAAACCGGATTGACCTACAACGATCCTCTGGTAGCGCCTCTAGCCCAGGGAGATCGTCTCGGTACCTTGACGGTCAAGCTGGGGAGTCAGGAGGTGGTCAATACTGCGGTGGTGGCGGCACAGAAAGTTGACGAGTCGGGCTTCTTCGGACGCATCGCTGACTCGATTCGGATGTACTTCGGCTGGAAATAAAGGCTTCGCCCCCCCTCGCCACTTGTGGGAGAGGGGGCTCGGTGGGTGGTGCCTAAGCGTTTTGGTGAGCGGTTTGGCGTTGACGAACCAGCTTCTGCAGCCGGCGCAACGGCGCCGAAAGGCGCTGCTCCGGTTGGCCCAGCAGATAGTTATCAAGGCCGCCCATGCGGTCCACGGTGCGCAGTTCACAGGCTGGTACAGCCGTGTGAATTGACCGCCCCAGGGAGACACTATACAGAGCTTTGTTCTGTATATTGACTAGCCACTGCCGTTTGGTCTTGCGGTGAGAATGGGAGACATTATTGCCGGTTTGGGGGGCTTTGCCACCTAGTATGCACTTACGAGACACTGATTAACTCTCCTTGGAATAAACATTGCTCAAAACCTACACAATGCTAAAATTCGACACGATACCGTCATAACGTCGATTATGCAAGTCTTTTTAATGGTGCAAGAGCTGGTTAAACTGGCATAAACTGGAATGAAATGGAACCTATTAACACCAATCGAAGTATAGCCGAACTGATCCAGGAGCATCCGCGCTTAGGCACAATCTTAGCGGAGCTAGGTATTGATTGTGCGGACTGTCTGGCGTCACGTACCGACACACTGGAGGATGTTGTTCAGATGTATCATTTGGATATGGATCGCTTGCTGCGTCAATTAGAACAGGCCCCCCAGTAAAGAGATGAATCAATTTCAACGTTACGGATGGATGATCCTATTGCTGGTGCTGGCCGGCTGCACCACCTCCCATGTTGATGTGGACGGTTCCCCCCCTCAGCAGGCCGAACAGCCGACCGATGGGGCGGTGGATGAGGCTGGAACGGGGTGGGGCCAAACGGTTCACCAGTACCTGATGGGGCAGGTTTATCTGCAAGAGCAGGATTGGCGCAATGCTGAGGCAGCGCTGGAACAGGTCGTTAAGCTTGATCCCGATAATAGCATTGATGCCTTAGAAACAGTGACCCAGTTGGCCCTGCAACGTGGTGCCCTGCCCGATGCAGTCCGTCACGCACGCCAGTTGTTGCAGTATAAGCCGGAACATCGTGTTGCCCATATGTTGTTGGCGCGCATTTTGACGGCCGAGCAAAAATATGCTGAGGCCATTAAACACTATGAGGTATTGTTGCGGCTTGAACCCAACCAACAACGGTTGCGGCTGATTATGGCCCGTCTGTATGGTCTCCTGAAGCAACCGCATCAGGCTGAAAAAGTGGTGCAGCCGCTGCTAAACCGGTCGGAGACAGCTTGGCGGGCCAAGGTAGCGGTGGGTGGTGCCTACGTCAATCAGGGTGATCTGGAGAGTGCCCTGCGCCAGTTCCAGGGGGCCGTTCGCCGTGCTCCGAGGCAGGTTGACCCCATTTTAGCGGCGGGGGCCATTCTGCAAATCAAGGGGCGTTATCGAGAGGCAGAACAGATGTACCGTGGTTATCTGGCACGTAATCCAGGCAACGAGGCGGTGCAGCAGCGCCTGCGCCAAATTAAGCAGCAGCAGGGGACGACGGCCGTCATGGCCGATTTTCAGGCCTCATTGCGGGATGCGCCGGATAGCGTCCAGGCCAATCTGTCGACGGCGGTGTTGTTGTTGGGACAGGATAACTACGCCGATGCCCTAAAGGAATTGCGTCTGGCCGAGGCGGTGCAACCGGGTAATGCCGGGGTGCGTTTTTACCTTGGCCTGACGCTTGAGGGGGTGCAACAACCGCAAGAGGCGATGCAGCAGTACGCCAAGGTCCCAGCTGGAGAGCCATTTTTTATCAAGGCGCAGATCCGTATGGCCCTCATTGAGGCCAACGACCAGCGGCTTGCTGCCGCCATTGCCCGCTTGCGTGCTCTGGATCAGGGGGATCAGAAGCGGCTGGACCTGTCGTTGGCGTTGGCGACGCTGTTGTTACAGGAGGGTACTTGGGCGGATGTAGTCACGATTGCCGACCGAGTGTTGCAGCAAGACCCGGAGCAGTGGCGCTTCCTCTATCTACGGGCCACTGCCTACGATAAGCTCAATCGTTGGGGGGATGCGGAGCGGGACCTGCGCCTTTACATCGACAAAAACCCAGAAGATGCTCAGGCGTTGAATTATCTGGGTTATGTCTGGGCAGAACGCAATGAAAATCTACAGGAGTCGTACAATCTATTGCAACGGGCGATCAAACTCTCCCCTGGGGATGGTTTTATCACCGACAGCCTGGGCTGGGTGCTGTTTCGCCTGCAACGCTTCGACGAGTCGTTGCGGCTGATGCGTGAGGCGGTGCGGTTACAGCCGAAGGATTCTACCATTACCGAGCACCTAGGCGATGTGCTGCTGGCCGCCGGCCAACAGCAAGAAGCGCTTGCCGTTTGGCAGCGCGCCTTAGAACTCGATCAAAATAACAATGCGTTGCGTGACAAGATATTGCGCTACCAGCAGCAGTTGGTCCCAGCAGCAGCTGTTCCATGAGTAAAGCACCCTCAACCCCGGGAGGAAGAAAGGGCTCATGAGCCCTTGATAGCCCTCACCCCGGCCCCTCTCCCGTTGGCTACCATACACAGACATTACGGGGGAGTGTGAAGCTGGGCTATGAAACCTCACCCCCAGCCCCTCTCCATAAATGGAGAGGGGAGTAAAAACAGTATCATGCCTCCCCCTCGCCCCTTGTGGGAGAGGGGGCCGGGGGGTGAGGGTCAAGACCACCCATTTTTAAGAAGTTCCACCCCGTGCCCAACACCCTCTCCTTCGCCACTGCTGT
>JADGCM010000090.1 GCA_015228995.1 Magnetococcales bacterium | reverse complement strand
TGAAGAGCGCAACACAAGATGAGTCGATGGTTTATGTGGTGTTTGACCACAAAAGCTCCTCGCCCCGTAAGGTAGCTTGGCAATTTCTGCGCTACATGATGCGTGCTTTGGAGCAGTGGGTCAGAGAAAACCCGAACTGGGTTTTTCTGCCACAGATTGTACCCATTCTGATCTATCACGGACGCTACGCCAGTCATGTTGCCGATGAATTTTTAGCGCTGGTGAGAGCGGACCCGTTTCTACGGCCCTATTTACTGAATTTCCGTTTCATCGTCATGGATTTGGTCATAACCAACGACCAAGATCTATCCAGTCATCCACCCTTGCGTGCCGGCCTGTTGTCACTCAAACATGCTTTTCGTGAGGAGCAACAACCGCAAGTATTGGATGAGATTGGCCGATCGTTGCGTGAAGCGCCGATGGAATTCTTGTATCAGACCCTCAGGTATTTATCACAAACATTCAAGATTATGGATCGTCCGGCTATGCAGCAGGTCATTCAACAGGCCAGACCCCATATTCATCAGGAGGAGGTTATTACCATGATGTCACAGTTTGCACAGGAAAATTTCAATATCGGCGAAAAGAAAGGTCGCAAAGAAGGTGAATCGTCAGTCCTTCTCCGCCTTCTTCGTCGCCGGTTTTCCACTCTCCCCAATTGGGTCGAGCAGAAAGTTCTTGACGCCAACCTAGACGCTCTGGCAGAGTGGACCGATCGGTTTGTGGATGCTCGTTCGCTGCAGGACATCTTCGGAGATGAGGCGCAAACAGCGCATTGAATTGTGATGGGCATCACCCCAATTTAGCCGTGGTCTGAACGGATTTCCACCCCCCTTTACACCGAGCCGTTAGATAGCGGTTGGCTGTGGTTGCCCGTTAAGATGAGGTAAATCTCACGGCTGATCCAGGCATCAGTGGCTGCATACTCGATTTGGTAGCGGTGTAACTCGTCCCGTTCCCAGTTAGAACATTGGGCACGCTTGCTGATCCGTACCCCAAAACAACCCGCCGCCAATGATCGGATGCCGTAATGGGGCAGGCCCGATTTCTTAGCGATCACGCCCAAGTCGACCAAGCCGGCCGCCTTGCAGGCAAAAACCCCTTGTAACTGCTGTATATCCTGCGAAATGCCGATCCCGACCTTCAGGATGTGTTCCTGTTCCAGTAGTTCGACGAGAGGATCGAACTGTTGAAGGTGGGCCAGACGAAACAGATAAACGCACGACGCACCAGCCAATTGCAGTAGGGCTGGAACATGGGCGGGCCCTTTCTTGAAAATCGGCTTGGTCTCCGTATCAAAACCGACCACGGACTCCTGTTGCAAACGTGCAACGGCACAGGCCATCTGGTGGTCCGACTGTACCAACACGGTGTCTCCCTGCCACTTTTTAATCGGCAGTTGGTTAATTTCCTCACCGGTCAGTTTATGAAACGGGTTATAGGCCGGCTGACTGTTCACGCGCTCATCTCAAGCTTCCTGCCCTGACGTAACATCTCAGTCATAACTTCGGCTGGTACGGGGGCACTGAATAAAAATCCCTGCATTTCATTGCACTTCAGGCGACGCATAACGTCTAGCTGTTCGGTGGTCTCCAGCCCTTCGACAATAACCGTCTGATCAAGGCTATGCGCCATGGCAATAATGGCATGGACAATGGCTGTGTCACCATTATTGGTGCTGATGTTTTGCACGAACGAACGGTCTATCTTTAACGTCTTGAATGGGAATTGGCGTAGCTGACTCAAGGACGAATAACCGGTGCCAAAGTCATCAATGGACAACTTGATGCCCAATTTATTGATACGACGCAGCATGGTTACGGCGCGTTCAACGTCATCGACGATGGCGCTCTCGGTGATTTCTAGATCAAGCAATTCCGGGTCGATTTGCCACTCCAGCATCAGTTGTTCTACCAGCGCGGCCAGATCCTGCTTCTTGAACTGTAACGCCGAGATGTTAACGCCGATGCGTACCGGAGTGATGTGCTGGTCACGCCAACTAGCGATTTGTTGGCAGGCCGTTCTGAGAACCCAATTGCCGATTGGTACGATCAAGCCAGTCTCTTCCGCGACAGGAATAAATTCCAGCGGCGATATTAACCCTCGATGTGGGTGTTGCCAGCGCACCAAAGCCTCGGCTCCGATCAATTCTCCAGTACGGAGATCGATTTGTGGTTGATAGAATAGCCGTAACTCGTTGCGATCGGTGGCGTGACGCAGGCTGCTCTCAAGTTCAAAACGCCTTCTGGCCGTTTCGGTCATCTCTGATGAGAAAAATTGGTAGTTATTGGGTCCTTTGCGGCGAGCGTGGTCCAACGCCGTACTGGCGTTTTTCATCAATTCCGACACCGAGTTACCATCTTGAGGATAAAGTGTGATGCCCATGGTGGCCGATATAGCCACCTCCTGTGACCCGAGCTGGACCGGTTCCACAAGGGCGTCGTACATCTTGCGCGCGACAAAACTGACATTACGGATCGGGCCCGCCCCCTCGTCCAGATCGGAGAGCAGCAGACCAAACTCGTCGGCACCAATACGCGCAACACTATCACTGGTACGTAAACATTGAGCCAATCGCTCAGCAACTGCCTTGAGCAATTTATTACCCATGGCGTATCCGAGGGACTCGTTAATCATTTGAAACCGATCCAGATCAAGGAACATCACGCACAAGCTGTTACCGTGACGACGTGCCTGAGTGACAGAACGAGACAAACGATCCTCAAATAACAATCGATTGGGCAAACCTGTCAGCGTATCGTAGGAGGAGGACTCCATCTGCTGATCGGGGCGAAATAGCGAGGAGATACTGGTACGAACCATTTGCACGACAAACAGATGCACCGGACCTCGGTAGGGCAGCACGGCGCTAACACGCAATCGCACCGGCACAGTGGTTTCCTGCCGGTTGCGCCAGGCAATATCCCCTTGCCAAAAACCGCTGTGCCACAACCGATCCATCATGTCGTCAAAAAACGAGCTGTCTTCTATATGCGCTAGGAAGCGACCGATATTGCGTCCTTTTAGTTCGGAAGCGCGATAGCCAGTCAAGGCGGATAGTGCCTGATTGATTTGACGGATGTTGCCGCGTCGGTCAACGATCATCACTCCGTCCTGACTCTCTTCCATAACGATTTGTAACAGACGGGCATCAAGACGATGATCACGGTTCATGGGTGACTGGGCGGATACCACGGAGTGTTGTGTCGTCATGCGCATCAGTTATGACTTTCTTTTTGGTTGCAAAACAGCCAACAGTGTGGCCCAAATCAGACGAAATAAAAAGCGAGGATGTATGGCACGCAAAAAGATATCAATGTAGGTGGTGCTGCCAGTAAAGGTGTCCCAAAGTGCGCGACTCATCAACCGTTGTTGGGGCTGTTGCAGTTGCTCACTATGAACCATGCGCGCCATGCCGTGACGTAAAAAACGCCACTTTTGATAAAAAACAGTCACCAAGAAAATAAAACGTCCAAAGCGGTTATCATAATTAATGCGCTCAAAAACGGGTCGGTACTGTGCGGCAAAATCTTTAGAGGCAATACCAAAGAAAATTGCCGTTACCACCGCAGATTTGGCAGTAACATAAGCGGCACCAATTCCATCTTTATAGAGGCGCGACACAGCGCAATCACCGACCAGCACAACCCGATCATGGTAAGGCTGTATCGACGGCCCGGTATTCAATTTTGGGGCACAATGGCAAGCAGGTCCAACCAGGGCACAATGGCTATTGTTGAGACACCAATCAAATTGCTGTGGTAGGCAACTACGTACCTCTGGGGCATTCATGAACCGGTTTACCATATCTTTGTTGATATCTTCACCCAATAGACACACGGTGACATACTCGACTTTCGGAATCATAGCCGCAAACTTGAGGCCGGGAATATCCAATAAAAAAATGTGCATCGAATTGCCCATGTATTGCTGAACCAGATCAGCACCCAGATGGAGCTCCGATAGAAAGCCCTTGCTCACTTGTGGGGCCTTAAATGAAAAACCCATCTCTTCAAATAGATGTAACGTGCCAGAATTAACCCCCACTGCACCAATAAGCAAATCATAGGTGGTGGACGGCAGGTCACGGCAGGTCACCCGCGGATGCTGATTATCCCAGTCCAATCGTACCACACGTTGGGGATGGATACTCGCGCCGCGTTCTTGTGCCAAATTAAGCAGATAGCGATCAAAACTGCTCCACTCTTCAATGGCAGACGGGCGCCGCGGTCCACCACCACGATAAACCGTGGCAATACGTAACTCATCCAAAGGAGTACGGATGGCAATTGGGTCTAAATCACTGGTGTGCAACACGTACGAATCGATTCCCCGTTGCACAACCGTAGGGGGCAGATTGATCCCTTCTGCCGCTAGTATCTGCACCAACGACTCGGATACGACCCCAGCACACATGTTACACCCGGACGGACCCACCTTGCTAAAATCACGGGCCTCATAAATATCAACTGTGACGTGTAACCCAATACGGCTTGCCAATTCGAGCATGAAAAAACCGGCCATTGCGCCCGCCGGTCCGCCACCGATGATGGCTACCTTTGACCCATTCTTGAGATTCAAACCGCGACCTTCAATAATTTCCTATCAACAAGGTATATAACTGCGTAAGCTGCCAGAACATCCATCGCTGGCAAAATCGGCACTCGAAAACGACCCTGAATCGCCACGCAGGACACAGCAATCATGGTGCCACAGAAGAAAAACAACAACCAACCCAGCGAGCGATCTGTTTGATCGTGGCGGCAACGGACCAACACCACCACACCAAAGCACGCCAAGCCAAATAAGACCACACCCAACCCCTTTGTCACTATACCATAAGCGGCAATTGGCCAGAAACCCTGTTCAATGAGATAACGCAGATAATGCCAACGGTCGTGACTGAGGCTAGCGTTGGTACCAGATGGATAGCCATGTTCGACAAAATCGTTGTACTGAGCCAATTTGTCAGGCGTATAAAATGGGGTGAGTACCTCACCTGGGTAGCCGAGAAATAATCGTGGTACATTGTCGAGTATAACCAATAGCGAGTAAGGCCAATTGTTCTTGATCTCGGTGATGGCGTAATGTAACAGATAATCTTGTCGCGCTACTTCGGTCGGCAGCTGCTGATAAGCTGGGTTGTCATTGGTGATTTGGCGGATCAATTGCTGTTTAGCATCTTGGAAGGTGATGCCATCACGGCGCGAAATGACCAACGGCAAATGGAAGCTAAACAGATGAATGTATTTCATTCCAGCAAATTCAAAGCGATCCGTAACGAGGTAGTTGCGTGTCATCCAACCACCCATGGCGATGGCTTGAATCGTCGCGAACAGCAGGGCCAACTGGATAAACCGCTTAAAAGAAACCTGTCGCCACAGGTGAACGGCTAAGGCCAACAACAAAACGATCCATAAATACATGGCTGCCGCCCGGGTGTAGACTACAGCGGCTAAAATGAGACTGTTGACTGCTAATCGGGGCATGGTGATGCCTTGCCGATAGATCCAATCGGTATGCAACAGCAACAGAGCCATCAGGAAAGTGAACTGGATATCCGCCTGGATGGCATTGCTGGCTACCACCCCCATCGGATCAAGCACGAACAACAGCGCTGCCAGCAGACCAACCCAAGGATGCAGGCGGCGGCCCAGCAAGAAAATTAACAACACCGTAGCTGTAAACAACAGGTTATTCCAGACCAGCGCGTAGAGGTCGTTCATACCGAACAGGCCATAAATCAGCGTTAATGTCATCGCATAAAGCGGCGGACGCCAATTAAATGGTTGTAAATTTGGGGGATCGCCGAGGCTATAAACGCCATATTGCAATAAATTTTTGGCAATGGGCCCGTAAGTATGTTCCGTCGTCCAGCCATAAGCGGGATAATGCTGCAACAGGGCGTGCAGCAGCGCGGCTTGCCAAAACACGGTGAGACAGAGTAATACAATAAACAGTTGGTCCGCTCGTCCGAACCCGGCGCTTGAGCGATTGATGGTAACCTGGGTCATAGTGGGGGGTGGCGATCCTTTGTGCTCAACCAAACGGTTTCGATAACGCCGTGCAACAGTGCCTCGTGTCCTACTTCAGCGTGGCCATAGAGGTGGGTCGGCAGATAGAAGGCCACATCAGCCTGTTGTTGCCATAACGGGTTGTCTTCACTCATGGACGAAAGGGTTACTAGAGACAACCTTTGCTCTTGTGCCCAACGGACACAACGGAGAATGTTTTCCGACCGACCCGAACTAGAAATAGCGATCAGCAAGTCAGTCGGGCGAGCCAATACCGACAGGGGGCGATAATAGACGGACTCATAACCAAAATCATTGGCCATACAGGTGATCAGCGAGGCATCGGTCAGGGTGTGCGAGGCAATGCCAAGTTTATTGAGAATGTCCTGGGACAGATGGGCACATAGCGCGGCACTGCCGCCATTGCCCACCCACCAGACCCGTTGTTGGTGGGTCATGGCACGGCGCAGCAGCTGATCAAAGGTCTGCATGCCATCGGCTAGGGATACCTCTTGGCCGTTGGTGCGGCAACGGGTGGAGAGAATAGCTTGATGGAGCTGTTCGAGCCAAGTCGTCGGATTCAATTTATGGTCACCTTTCTATCCAGAAGGGGCGGTGGTCGGTTTTTGCACGAATTCCCGCCTCCAATTCTGTCCGAATGACCCGTGTTATGCAAGGGGTACCTTGGTTCCCAGTTTATTTGCTACCAACAGCGCTATTTTTTTATTGACAACTCCCGCGAAATGCGATAGAAGTAGCGGCCATGCTGTTTGGAGAGATGGCCGAGCTGGCTGAAGGCGGCATCCTGCTAAGATGTTGTACTCTGTTGAAGGGTACCGAGGGTTCGAATCCCTCTCTCTCCGCCACCCCTATTGCGGCACTGTTTC
>JADGCM010000089.1 GCA_015228995.1 Magnetococcales bacterium | reverse complement strand
CATGCACAATCGGAAAAATCCCCCCTTTTTTGACATCAAGGTGATTTTTATCCGCACCAGCCTTCTCGACAATAAAATTGGAGAACAGTGTTAACGGCGTGTCAAAGGTAATGGTCGCCTTGGCAAAACGCGAAAAGAAAGCCCGGTCGTCTGGCAGGAGGGCCATCATTTCCTTTTTGAGTCGTTGCAGTAGTTGTGGATCGCCGGCAACAGGAACGGCATCATAAAAAATGGCTAGATTCATCAGGCTGTTGGCATCACCACTTTGAATCCAGTTTTGGATCATAGCGTAAAAATGGGACCAATTGGCACACCAACCATCATTAGAGAGCATGATACCACCCGGACAAGAGGGAAAGCCGAGAGATTCCATCGCTGCCGCCAGTTGCTGGCGAAGGGACTCCATGGCGGGATAATTAAAACCGTCGCGGAGGATCATGGCATTGTCTTGGTCGGTCTTGAGCAACTGTTCACCACGACCCTCACTGCCCATGACGATCAAGACACTGTTATCAATAACGGCAGGTGGGGCCAATAGGGTGTAGATCTTTACCATTATGCGGCGGTTTAACTCACGCACCAGACGGGCCACATAACGAATTTTGACCCCTTTACCATGGAGCTGTTGGACCATAAACGGGATTTTATCTGACGCCGCCCGCAATTCATCCAGTGAGTTAGCGCGGTCGATACGCCCCAAAATAAAATGAGATTGGTTTGACCAAAAGCTCAACACGTCGACCAGTTCGAGAAAACCAACTTGTTCTTCGCCGTGGACCACTAATAAGCGTGAAATTTCATGACGGGTCATCTGTAGTAGGGCGTTGAATAGATAGTCATCCACATTAATTGTGGTGATGACGTGGCTGGCGATCAGGCCAACTTCATCACGCGGGCTTAATTCCACCAATGCCAGAGCGTTACGAATGTCACTGCCGGTAACAATCCCGGTATGATCGGCAAAACGGACCAACAAGGCATCGGTTTTGTGAGTCTTCATTAGAGATGCCGCATCACGGATCGAGTCGGTGGCTTGAATACGCTGTGCCGGACGCAATTCAATGTCCTTGATGCGTGACATCATCAGCGGGTTGATGTCGTGATCGGAGCGGCTGTGCTGCAAATCAGCGATTTTCTGACTGAGGTTTTGAAAGAAATAATCTTGGAAAGTGCGGCTAAAGCGGGCTAATTCAAGGAACAATTGCCGTGGTAAGGTGTAACAGAGCAACTCCTCCATCACGGTGAAAAAGTGGTGAGTAGAACCAGCGATCAATGCTGTGGGGTCGAACAGATCTTCTGGGCCGTGAAAAGCGACCAAGCCCTCGGCGTCTTCCTCACGAACCACGCCCTTGATGATGATATAGAGACACTCTGGCGTATCACCAGCTTTAAGAACGACGTGTTCGCGGGGAAAAAACTGGATATCCAAGGCATCCAGTAGCCGTGCCATCTCCTGTTCACGCAGACGGTCAAAGGGCTGAATCGCGGCGATGAAACTACGAGGATTATGCAGATTCATGGAGATAGCCTCATGTTAGCCTTCATCCCTAAGTCCCCTCCCCCTTCGGGCGAGGGGACTCCTGAAGCCATACCACGGCCCCCTCGCCAAGCGGAAGAGGGGGGCCATGGGTGAGGGCTCATAAAAAAGTGCTCAATCAGTGCTTACTGGCCCCAACGGCACCAATACCTGTCTGACAACGCACCTCCTGCATTTCGTAAGCTTGGCGCTCCAGATTGGCCCGATCACTGCGGTCGGTGATGGAGAAGAGCCAGCAACCGAAGAAAGAGAGCGTCATCGAGAAAATGGCGGGATCCTTGTAGGGAAACAGCGGTGCTGGGTTTTTCAAGACATCCACCCACACCGTTTTACTCAACACCACCATAGTAACGGTGCTGATCAGGCCAAGGGCACCCCCCAACAACGCCCCACGGGTGGTCAACCCTGACCAGTAAATCGATAGGATCAGGATCGGGAAGTTGGCACTGGCGGCAATAGCGAAGGCCAGACCCACCATGAAGGCCACATTCTGCTTCTCGAATTGGATACCAAGATAGATTGCAACGATACCGATACAGAGCGCCGCCACTTTGGAGACGGTCATTTCGGTCTTCTCGTTCACTTGTCCACCACGCATGGCGTTGGCATAGATATCGTGTGACACGGCAGAAGCACCCGCCAAGGTCAAACCAGAAACCACCGCCAAGATGGTCGCAAAAGCCACCGCTGAGATAAAGCCGAGGAAGTAATTACCACCTACGGCATGGGAAAGATGGATAGCGGCCATGTTGTTACCGCCAACCAAGGTTCCCTTGGCTAAATCCAGGTATTGGGGATTAGAGGCCACCAACACGATGGCGCCAAACCCGATGATAAAGGTCAGAATATAGAAGTAACCGATAAAACCGGTGGCAAAAAAGACTGATTTGCGCGCCTCTTTGGCATTACTGACGGTAAAGAAACGCATCAGGATATGTGGCAAGCCGGCGGTACCAAACATCAGCGCCAAACCAAGAGAGATGGCCGAGACGGGATCACTGACCAATCCCCCAGGGGCCAATATGTTCTTGTTGGCAGCAACCAGTGTTTTGTGGTCGGTCAAAGGACTGCTCTTCATGGCATCGATTGCCTTAGTAAACAGCATTTCGATATTGAAGTCAGCGTAGTAGAGTGCGCCCCCAGCAATAAACGTCGCACCGGATAACAACAACACCGCCTTGATGATCTGTACCCAAGTGGTGGCCAACATGCCGCCAAAAGCGACGTAGAGGATCATTAGCGCACCAACAATGACCACCGCCCACTCATAGGGCAGGCCAAACAGGGTCTTGATCAACTGGCCAGCTCCCACCATCTGAGCAATGAGGTAGAGGATGACGGTGCTGAGTGATCCGAACGCCGCAATGGTGCGAATGGGAATACGCTCTAAACGGTAAGAGACGATATCGGCAAAGGTGTAACGTCCCAAATTGCGCAGCTGCTCCGCCATCAGAAACATGATAATCGGCCAACCAACTAAGAAGCCGATGGAGTAAATAAGTCCATCGTAACCTTTCAAAAACACCATGCTGGAGATACCCAGGAAGGAGGCCGCTGACATGTAGTCACCAGCAATGGCCAATCCGTTCTGGAAACCAGTGATACCACCACCGGCTGCATAGAAATCTTTGGCTGATTTGGTGCGCTTGGCTGCCCAATAGGTGATTCCTAGCGTTGCCGCCACAAAGATTAGAAACATGACCACAGCAATGACGTTGAGGGGCTGTTTCTCGGTTTGGCCGGTGAGGGCATCTGCCCATCCTAGGTGCGGCAACAGAAAACTCGCCACCGCCATGGCCAGTAGGATGATCCATCCTTTCATCATCGGGTCTCCTCTTTGATCTGTCGGGTCAACTCATCGAACTCACTGTTGGCACGCCGCACGTAAATACCTGTCAGAACGAAAGAGAGGACGATAATCAACACCCCAACCGGAATACCCACCGTTGTGATGTGTCCCGCCATCAAGGGTATCCCCAGCAGGCCGGGGTTGAAGGCCAATACAGCAATAAAGGCGTAGTAGAGCACCAGCGTCAAAAACGAGAGCCAAGTCGTGAATCGGCCCCGTTTCTGAACCAACTCATGGTACTTAGGATGGTTGCGAACGCGATTAAAAAATTCGCGCTCCATGATATTATGTGTTTCCACTGCGATGTAACTCCGTATGATAGCTACTATTATGTATAGTCTCATATCGACCTTTTTAGATGATTTATACCCAACCATCATTGCAATATGAAACCATTATTTACCTCATTCTGAAACAATATACTTGATCGAAAATGGTGTGTCAAGAGTCGATGTGAAAGGCTGTCACCTGATCAATGGAGGTTGCCCCACAGGCCAACATCACCAGCCGATCAAAACCGAGCGCTACCCCAGCGCACTCCGGCATACCTTCTGCCAACGCGGCCAGAAAGTGCTGATCGATTGGCAACGACACCAGCCCTTGCAATCGCCTCTGGTCATTAGCAGCGACCAGCCGACGCTCCTGTTCGCCGGCATCGGTCAGCTCTTGGTAGCCATTAGCCAACTCGACACCATGGATGTAGAGTTCAAAACGACAAGCGGTTGCGGGAGGGCCAGGATCGACGCGGGCCATGGCGGCCCGTGCGACTGGAAAATGGGTGATAAAAAGCGCCGGGTGGTGGCGTGCCAAAGCAGGCTCGACCCGATCCACCCAGAACCAATCGAGCAACGTCTCATAGTCGCTATCCGACAGAGCCGCCGCCTGATCGGCAGGCAGGTGACGGCGTAATGTCGCTTGATTCTCCTCCAAGAGGTCAATGCCAGCATATTGGATCAATGCCTGTCGGTAGCTCATCGTTAGTGGAAAAGGGTGCGGGGGTAGTTCGATGTCTAATAGCTGCCCCACCAATTCAGCCACCTCCATCATCAATTGAAACCAGTTCCAGCCAGGCCGATACCATTCCAACATGGTAAACTCTGGGTGGTGATGGGGGCCCATTTCATGGGCACGAAAGACGTGGCACAGCTGATAGATAGGACCAGAACCTGCTGCCAATAAGCGCTTCATGGCGGCTTCTGGCGAGGTATGCAGGAACAACGCCCCTGCTGACGAGCCGTCCGCGCAGCAGGTAATGGGCTCGATATGATGCTCAGGCAGTGCCGAACGGGACAGCGACGGTGTGTCAACTTCCAACACGCCCCGTTCGGAAAAAAAACGACGGCAGTGAGACAACAACAACGCCCGCTGTTGTAACCGCTGCCAAGTGGCGGTCGGTCGCCAATCCGTCTTCCCCCTCATCCCCCAGCCCCCTCTCCCACAGGTGGCGAGGGGGGACATGAAGCAGCCTCTTTACCCTCTCCCCTTGTGGAAGAGGGTAGGGTGAGGGGCGCGTAATCACGGCTCTTTGGCGCGTTCGACATATTCACCGCTACGGGTATCGACGCGGATCCAATCTCCCTCGTTGACGAATAGCGGTACTTTCACGATCACGCCAGTCTCCATGGTGGCTGGTTTGGTCGCTCCAGAAACGGTGTCGCCACGGACGCCGGGATCGCACTGGGAGACTTTCAAAACTAGAAAGGGTGGCGGAGTCACTGAAATGGGTTTACCCCCCCAAAAAGTGACTTGATAGGTCTCCTGTTCCTTCAACCAATCGACCACATCACCGACCTGATCCTTGGGAAAGGCCACCTGCTCATAGTTGAGCGGCTCCATAAAGTGCCAAAACTCGCCATCGGTATAGAGATATTGAACATCCTTATCCTGCACATCGGCCTTATTGACGGTCTCGCTAGATTTATAGGTGCGTTCGATGACGCGACCATCAATGAGATTCTTAATACGAATTTTGGTGAAGGCCTGACCTTTTCCCGGCTTAACGAATTGGGCCGAAACGATCATCCATGGCAAATCATCGATCTCGACTTTGGTCCCAATACGCAGTTGATTATGATTCAGAACTTCACCCATGACGTCATTTCCTCTCTTTTTTACTCGACTTCCCACTTAAAAGTGGGACATTCCGAACGAGCCAGCGCCCCTCACACCCCCCACCCTGCCCTCTCCCACAGGGGGAGAGGGTAAAGAGGCCGCTTCATGTTCCCCCTCTCCACCTGTGGGAGAGAGGGCCGGGGGTGAGGGGACTTAAAAGCTGTCCCGCCTTAAATGGAAGGCCCTTTACTCGACCACAATACGTGGCATCTTTGGTTGTACCGCAGACTGCTGTTCAATTTGATCGCGCAACTGTTTGGCGATAGCGCGATAGACACCACATTGCGGGTGATCCGGGTGGGTGAGTAAAATCGGTCGACCGGAGTCAGCATCCTCACGAATGGTCTGATCCAACGGAATCTCACCCAAAAATGGCATACCACTACGCTCTGCTTCTCGCCGTGCCCCCCCATAAGCGAAAATCTCGGAGCGATGACCACACTGCGTGCAGAGGTGATAAGACATGTTTTCGATAATGCCCAGCAGCGGTACATCGACCTTGCGAAACATGTTAACAGCCTTGCGCACATCGGCCAGAGCGATATCCTGCGGCGTACTAACGACCACTACCCCCGTTAGAGGTACCTTCTGCGTCAGGGTCAATTGGGCATCACCGGTTCCAGGCGGCAGGTCAATGACCAAATAGTCCAATTCGCCCCAAGCAATATCGCGTAGCAGCTGCTCCACGGCCATGCCCACCATCGGACCACGCCAGACCATTGGTGTCTCTTCCGGTAAAAACAACCCCATGGAAATTGCTTTGAGTCCGTGGGCCCACACCGGTTCAATGTGCTGTTGCTTTTCATCGGCACCCGGATGGGGGGACATACCCAACATTCGCGGCAGACTAGGACCATAAATATCGGCGTCAAGGATGCCAACCGTAACCCCGCTCTCCCGTAATGCCAGTGCCAGATTGACGGCAGTGGTTGATTTACCAACCCCACCCTTACCGGAAGCCACCGCAATCACGTACTTAACGTGTGGCAGCAGTGGTTGGTGTTCCTGTGTCGTTGCAGCCATTTCCCGCCCCTCTTCTATTTAGTAGGTTACGACGTATCATTAAGGGCGTTGTTATACGCTATCGAGTCCATCCGTGCAAGCCATTCCTGTGCAGGCAGGTTTTGCTTGGCTTGATTACAACTGCGACAGGCTGGGACACAGTTGCCACGGGTGGTGCGACCACCGCGAACAAGCGGAACGGCATGATCCATCGTCAACTCAGAAGGGGGAAACCGACCTCGGCAATAGGCGCATTGACCGGTGGCCAAACGATTTTTCCACCAGGCGCTTTGACGTAACTCACGGGCTTTGCGGCGTTCCCTCTCAATTTGATCGGGATCGGCCATGATTAGTAGGCTGTCCAAAACACGGCTCTGTTGCACGAATCAGGTGCGGGACGCATCTATCCCCTCCCTATAGATAACTATCTTTCAATACGGTAACCATCAGGAACTCGCAAACTAGTCATCTGAAGTTTCACGGTTTTTTAGATTTCAGTTTTGGTCAAAAACAGCAACTGAC
>JADGCM010000088.1 GCA_015228995.1 Magnetococcales bacterium | reverse complement strand
TAGGGGTCCAAAGCGGTACCATTGTCGGTATGGAGGCGTTGTTGCGTTGGGATTTTCCCGGCTCCGGTATGATCTCACCCGCCGATTTTATCCCACTTGCGGAAGAGTCCAGTTTGATCGTGCCGATCGGTAGCTGGGTGCTCCGTACAGCGTGTCAACAGACCAAGGTTTGGCATCAGGCTGGTTTTACCCACCTAAAAGTGGCTGTGAATCTATCTGCTCGGCAGCTGCAAGAAAAGCAGCTGTTCTCAAGCATCCAACAAGCCCTGGATGAATCCGGTCTGTCGCCAGAATATCTGGAGTTGGAGATCACCGAGAGCATGATGATGGAGAATATGTCAGAGGTAACCGCGCTACTGACCCAGATCGATCAAATCGGTATCCGTCTCTCACTCGATGATTTTGGTACCGGTTACTCCTCGCTCAGCCACTTGCGGCGGTTTCCTATCCGCTCGCTAAAAATAGACCGTTCTTTTATTAATGGTATCAACGATGTCCGCGATGCCGACGGCGAAGCCATTGTCAAGACCATCATCCTAATGGCCCACCAATTAGGCATGACCGTCATCGCTGAAGGGGTTGAAACCGCCTACCAGTGTGTTTTCCTACGGGACAATGGTTGCGACCAAATACAGGGCTATTATTACAGTAAGCCACTGCCGGTCGATGCGTTTGATCGTATGTTGCACCACCGCCGGGCACTGCACTGTCACTAGATTGTCAACGCATCGCCAGCATCGCATGAAAGGCGGGCGGCTCCATGGATGGGTGCCAGGAAAATTGAGTCAGTTTATGGTACACTTGGTAGACGTCGTCGGCATCGGCCCCGAGCAGCTGTGCCGTCTCCATGGCGCCGCTGCCAAACAGGGCCATTTCGATGATGCGTCGCTGCAGATCGTGGCCATCATGACGCCCGTGGTAATCTAACAGGAAGATGCGCCGCTGGCACTCTGGGTTGCAGCAGCGATAACGTTGGGCACCGTTGGGCTGCCGACCATATTTGACGACGTCAAGGGTGTGACAACTGGGACACTGCACATCAACAACAGCCATGGCGAATGACTCCTTATTCGGTTAACAAGCGGCCAATCGTGCTTCTAGGGGCGCGGTACGGCGGTGCAGGCGTTCAAAGTCGCCGCGTAAGCGTCGTCTCTCTTCGGCCAGTATCTTTGGTTCCTGCGCCTGCGATCCAGGCGAATGTTGCCAAGCCAGCGTCGTTTCATCAAGCGTGAGGCGAAAAATATGAAATAGCGACAAAGCCAACGACTCCGACACCGGCTGATCACAACAGGGGTGTTGCCGGGTGCTGGAGACCAAGGCATCGTAGTCAGGGTACCCCCATGCTGGCGTTGTGACGTCAGCGGTAACCAAGCGATTAAAATCTCTTCCTTCTTCTGTGACGACTAGGGCCGTACGACGACGGCTCACTTGCGACCGAACCAACATAACACCAAGCCTCCCAAGTATGACGAAATATGCACCCCTCACCCCCCAACCTCCTCTCCTACAGGTGGAAAGGGGGGAGGCATGAGTCAGCCTCTTCACCCTCTCCCTTTGTGGGAGAGGGCAGGGTGAGGGGTTTGTAGAGATGGGCTTTTCAAATGGCGTACCATGTTTGTCCATTAGAAAATTTATTTTTAATTACATAATGTTAAATAATTCATTGTTGGGGAATGGCCTGAGTGGTAAGGAAAAAAATGCCCGTCGTGCGGACTTTTTTACCAATGCAACAGAGGGGCTTCTGCTCAGTAGGCCGCAAGATAGCCGATTTGATTAGGCAGCCAGCTTCCGGAATGTTGTTTGCAAGCTGTGTATGCGCCGGTATAATTTGATTGTGTTATTTGCTAGAATGTCGATATAATCTTAAAGTGGTATTTTTTTTAGCTTTCCATCACATCTCTTGCCCTTTCGTGTTTCCCTCTCCCCTCGTGGGAGAGGGGGCCAGGGGGTTGAGGGGGATGACGGTTTTTTGAGTTCAACAGGCAGTCTGGTGATTTTGAAAAGTTTAGCACCAAGCGTAAAGGGAAGTTACTCGCCATGATCATTACCAGTATCACGACTCTTCTGCCCAGCATGACTGACATGGGGCAGGTTATGGGCTTTTCGCGTCGTTTACCGCCGCCAGCGGAGCAGGTGGTCAGTCGTCTTGACCAGAATGGCGATGGCGTTGTTGGCGGTGATGAAGTGCAAGATACGCGGCTTGCGGCGCGTTTCCAGGATATCGATGGCGATAGCGATGGCTTTATCAGTGTCGACGAACTGCAATCGGCCATGGATACCTTCCGGCAGCAGATCCGCGCCCATCAGTTACAGTCGCCCATCGAAAACTCTTTGTTTGTTGAGGATGCTGGCACTGATGAGCCCGTTGCGGTGTCAGAGGCGGTTGAGGCGGTTGAGGAGATTAGCAGTGATGAGTCCATCGCGGCGCCCGATAGCCTTTCTTATCACTTGGCGGTGTTGCGGGGGCTGATCAATAGCCTGCCGGGTCAGAGCGGCGATAATGAAGACGATGATCAGGCACCCATTGAATTGACCGACGCCATGTTGGAAAGCGATGAGGTGGAGAGCAGCGACGAGTTCGGTGTCCAGTCTCTACCAGCCATGGTGTCGTCAGAAGATATCTTGGCGGCGTTGGACCAAGTGGACCAGGAATTGGGTAGCGAGGACGAGGGATCGGTTGCTGACCCAGTTATCGCGACGCCGACGGCGGAACTGCGGAGCAGTCTTTCTTACCATTTGGCTCGGGTGCAGCAGCTCATTGACGGCCTGTCTATGGATGCCGCAACGGATTTGGCGCCGTCATACGGGGCCATCGCTGATATGGATCGAGAGACTATAGACCAGGACAATTGGGCGGCAGATGAGCCCATAGTCAACGTCGCTGATGTTGAGGCTGATGCGGTGGACGGCTACTGGCCTGACCTCACGCCACCTATCATCGATATCAGCACCTTTGTTTGGCCCGATTCGCTGGACCAACAAGATGGTATGGCTGGTGACGACCAGCTAGCGGCAGAGGAGGGGAGCGCAGCTGAGGTGGTGCCGTCAGGGGCATTGCGGGCAGGCCTCTCTGAGCATGTTGCTGCGATTCAGCGGTTAATAGATGGTTTATCTGGTCAAGGCAACGATGGTGAAGTGGTCGGTGATGAAGAGACATTATCGACACCCCTGTCGCCAGCGGAGACAGTTGAGGCCATGGACCAAGATGGCGATGGCGCTATTGGTGTCAACGAGGCTTCTGGCGCTTTGGCGCAACGCTTTACCGTGGCCGATGTCGATAACAATGGCCGTATCTCGGAAGAAGAGTTAGCGGCCAGTTACGTGGTCGACGCCGACCAGCAGGCACAGCAGCCGGTTGATACCGTTGATCAAGACGCGTTGCAGGCCAATTTAGCGGCGTCTGGGCCACGTTCGTTCGGTATGGCGCGCTATTTGTCAATGATTCAACAACTCGCGACTGGGTCGTCGCAATACCTAATCAGTGCGTAGTGGGTCTTTTATCCCTGGGGCGATGCCCCAGGCTACCCCAGAATCGCCCCGTTGGGGCTTCATGATTCATGCGCCCCGGAGGGGGCATCGCCCCAGGAGAGGATATGGCCTAATATTTGCTTAACTGTCCGTTCATGGTGGAATTTTGACGGTTCAGGATGGTTGGGCATGGGTCAGTCACAGCGGCAGCGGTCGGCGCGCACGACACAGAAATCACGGCAAACACCAGAAAATTGGCTTGCTGACCAGTTTGCACTCGGCGTCAGCCACTACCAATCCGGACAGTTATCACAGGCAGCGCTCCATTTCCAGAATGTGCTGACGCGTCGGCCCGAGTGTGTCGAGTGTGCCAATAACCTCGGCATTATCCTGCGTGAGCTGGGGCAGATTGATCAAGCCATTGCGGTCCTCCAGCAGGCCATCCATCACGCCACGGCGTCGCGGACCACTGCGGCCGGAGCGTTAGCGCAACGCTTTATATCACCCCTGTATAACAATCTTGGCATTGCCCTACGCCATAAGGGTCAGCTCACTGAGGCGATCGCCAGCTATCAGGCGGCGTTGGCCATTCGTGCCGACGATGCCGAGGTGCTCCACAATATGGCCATTGCCCTTCAGGAGTTAGGCCAGCTGGAGCAAGCCGAGTCAAGTTTTCGTCTGGCGCTGCACCATCGACCCTATGCGGTCGGTTCGCTCAGCAGTCTCGGGGTGTTGCTCAAAGAGCAGGGCCGGTTGGATGAAGCGGAACAACCTCTGCGCCAGGCACTACAGTTGCGGCCTGACCATGCCGAGGCCGGTAATAATCTGGCGAGTCTCTTCCTCCACCAAGGTCGCATTGCTGAGGCGATTGAGCAGTATCAACAGACCGTTGCCGCCCATCTGGCTGATGCGGCCATTCACTCCAACCTGATTATGGCGCAACACTACAGTGCCGACTGGAGCGCTGCGGAGCTGTTTGCTGAGACGCGCCGTTGGCAGACACGCCATGCCTTACCACTGGTGGCAGAGATCATACCGCACAAAAACAGCCCCGATCCAGGCCGCCGCTTGCGTATTGGCTATGTTTCGCCCGACCTGCGGCAACATCCGGTCGGGTTTTTTATGGCGCCAGTGTTTCGTGGTCATGATCGCGACCAGTTCGAGTTGTTTTGTTATGCCAGTGTCACCCGTCCAGATGCGATGACGGCACAGATAGAGGCCGCTTGTGACCACTGGCGCGATGTCCGTGGTGTCAACAATGCTGCTTTGGCCCAGCAAGTACGCCATGATGGCATCGATATCTTGGTTGATCTGTCGGGACACACCCGAGCCCACCGCTTGCAGCTGTTTGCTCGCAAACCAGCACCAGTGCAGATTACGGCGGGGGGCCATTTTTCCACTACCGGTTTGGATAGCATGGATGGGCTGATCGCAGATCGGTTTCATGTGCCGGAGGAGATGGAACAGGCGTTCAGTGAGACGGTGATCCGGCTACCCGGGGGCTATGTCTGTTACGATCCACCCGCTTATGCCCCAGCGGTGGTCGATCCGCCGCACCGGTCGCGGGGCTATGTTACCTTCGGTTGCTACAACAGTCTCGCTAAACTGACACCGCAGCTACTAGAAATATGGTGTCAGTTGCTCCTGGCGGTGAGTACGGCACGGCTGTTGCTGCGGACACCCGCATTGGCTGATGCAATGGTACGGCAGCGACTCTATCAATGGTTCAACGCCCGTGGCATTGCTGGCGAGCGTATTGAGTTGGCAGGCGGCTGTTCCCATGCCCAGTTCCTGGCTGGTTATGGTGAGATCGATATCGCCCTTGATCCATTCCCCTATTCAGGGGGGCTGACCACTTGTGAGGCCTTGTGGATGGGGGTTCCCGTGGTCACGCTGACGGGGGATCGCTTCTGTGGACGACACAGTACCAGTCACTTGGCCCAGTTGGGGTTGTATGAGCTGATCACCGATTCGCCACAGGCTTATCTGGATTGTGCGATCGCCTTGGCCCAACAGGAGAGTCTGTTGTTAGAGTATCGTCGTACCCTGCGTGACCGCATGCGCGCCTCTTCTTTGGGGGATCACACCCGTTATGTTGCGTCATTGGAGGCAGTTTTGCGCCAGATGTGGTCAGTATGGTGCCATAATGGAACTGGGAGAGTTATATGAAGACAATTATTATGACTGGTCTGGCTATTGTAACGGTTGCTATTTTGGCAGGCATACCCGATGCGGCGTCGATTGGCAGTATCTATCAAATCTATCAAACTGATTTTGCCAGTCCGGTCAACGAAGCCAAGTCGAACCGTTCCGTTCAAATATCTGTTCTGAAACCATTACCGCAGGATGGCACAACCGTTGCCACCATGGGAGGAGGGGTGTCTATGTCATCGGAATATCGTAGAGAGCAGCGTGCTGTATTGAATCCGGCCCGTTTGGACGATTTAAGCAATCGTCGTTACCAGATCCAAGTGGCCCAGGGTAACGGCGAGGGGCCAAACCCCTCGTTGGCAGAACGGATTCGTGCCTTGGGTTATCGTGTCGTCCAGGCTCGCGAGCCCCATCAAGCGGTGACGCAATTGTTGATTGATGGCTTCCGTAGCCGAGAAGATGCCGATCGAGCGGTCTACTTGCTGCGCCGTCAAATGGCTGACACCCGCTTTATTATTGCGCCGGTGGCCAGTTTGTAGGAGATGCTGTCTTCCATTATTGACTACCATAACGCTACCAAGCACCGTCTGACTGGCTATGCCGCTGGGCCAGGGCAGTTGGAGTGGGCTTCCCAGCCGGTGCCATTTCGTTTGTTTCATGGGACGCAGCAGTTCCAACTGCCGTTGCAGGCGGATCGGCTCGCTACCGAGGTGGCGGTCTTGCATGGAGAGGTGACGGTAACGCCGTGGCCGTTGTCTGCTACGTCGTTGGCGCTGCTGCTGGAGCTTTCTCTTGGTCTAGCAGCTTGGAAGCAGTGGCCTGGTCAGGACGATTCGCACCGTTGGGCGCTACGTTGTCAGCCATCCAGTGGTAATTTGCATCCGATGGAGGCCTATCTACTGCTGCCGCACGCCCAGCCTGCTACAACGGCAGCAGATGCGCCGATGCTGGCGGCGGGTGTCTACCACTATTTCAGTCGTGACCATCTCCTGAGTCGACGTTGTTTCTGGCAACAGGGGCCAGCTCCGACCGCCATACCGACGACACTCTGTTTCATGGGGTTAAGTGCCTTGTCTTGGCGTACGGCATGGAAGTATGGAGAGCGGGCTTGGCGCTACGTTCACCTTGACGCGGGGCATGCCATGGCGGCGGTGCGTTATGCCGCCACCCTGCTGGGTTGGTCGGTGACGCTCTTGGATAGCGTCGATGACGAGAGTATCGAGAGGTTGCTGGGTATCAATCAGAATGCGGCTGCCAGCCAACAAGATCGAGAGATACCAGTAGCCTTGTTACAGATCGACAGCAGCGGTGCGCCAACGCCGCACCAGCCCGAGTGGCTGGAGCAGTTGCTGCCAGGGGATTGGCTAGGGCAGGGGAGTCGCATCACCCGCCAGAGTACCGTTGACTGGCCATTGCTGGAGGAAGCTG
>JADGCM010000087.1 GCA_015228995.1 Magnetococcales bacterium | reverse complement strand
AAATAGATATTCAGTTGGTGGATTATAAGCTGGAGTTTGGCCGGTTGCCGACCGATGGAGAGACTATTGTGCTGGCGGATGAAATTTCACCAGATACCTGTCGATTGTGGGATATCCACACTGGTCAGAAGCTCGACAAGGATCGGTTTCGGCTTGATTTGGGGGGTACGGCGGAGGCCTATCAAGAGGTTGCGCGGCGTCTGGGGCTGGCTGTGAGTGATAGACAATAAAAAAACTTGTTTTTGGGCTACATTAGCGCTAGCATGGCCGCTGGACGTTTTGCCGTGCCCGGTGGGTAGTGGCGGCTCGGGGTCATCTTTTACGATTTAGAAAGAGCATTGAGGTTTGAATATGAAGAAATTTTTGGTAATTGCTGGCGTGGGCGCCTTGTTGTCGGTAGCGGCATTGGCGACCAGTAACGCTGCAGATAACGTGTTTCGTCCCTCTGCGTGGGAGCAGCCGTCACGTTCGCATCCCTCTGTTTACCAACCGCGTTACACCGGTTTTGGTTATCACGATGCTGACAAAGATAGCGATGGCGACGGGGTGTCGGATAGCCGCGATAAGTGCCCAGACACGCCCAAAGGGGTAAAGGTCGATAGTGACGGTTGCCCTCTTGACTCGGATGGCGATGGCGTCACCGACGACAAAGATCAGTGCCCCAACACACCCAAGGGAACCAAAGTCGACAGCGTCGGTTGCCCGATTGCCTCGCGGTCGGTGGCCACCACAGACAGTGATACGGATGGGGATGGCGTTCTCGACAGCCGTGATCAGTGTCCTGGGACGCCAAGAGGGGCGGTCGTGGATGAGCGGGGCTGCTGGACCCTGAAGAATCTCCATTTCGACACCAACAAGGCGGTCATCAAGTCGGGTTCTTTTGCCATGTTGGATCAAGTGGTCGCGATCTTGAAGAAGAATCCGAACTTGGATGTCGAAGTGCAGGGACATACGGACAACCGTGCTGGTCGAGCATTGAACAAGAAGCTGTCTGAGAAGCGTGCGGCAGCAGTAGTGAAATACCTGACGAAAAAGGGTGTTGCCGCGAACCGCCTCAGGTCAGCTGGCTATGCTTTTGACCGTCCGGTGGCGGACAATACCACTGCCGATGGGCGGGCGCGTAACCGTCGTGTCGAGTTGCACTTGCCCAACGTGAAGTAAGGGCATTTTTCGCACCCCTCACCCCACCCTCTCCCACAAAGGGAGAGGGTGAAGATTCTGCTTCATGCTCCCCTCTCCACCTGTGGGAGAGGGGGTCGGGGGGTGAGGGGAACAACTTAAAATGGAGGAGCGGGTGTTGCGTTATCAGCTTATTTATGGTCGCAGTGCCCTTTCTCCCTCCCGTCTAAAAAAACTACAGCAGCAACAGATTTCGGCCGGAGTTCAGGTTCTGGCTACTCAGTGGCTCTATCTGGTCCAGTTGGAAGCCGAACTGACGGTTGCACAACAGGCTACTTTGCGAGCCTTGTTGCAGGGAGAAGAGCCGCTACCGTCGTTGAGTGATGAGAGTACGACGTGGGCGGTGCTACCGCGACAAGGGAGCGTATCGCCCTGGTCTAGCAAAGCGGGAGATATTGTGCGGCGTTGTGGCTTGGCGACAGTGCGGCGTCTTGAGCGCGGCATTCTCTACACGCTGGCGCCCTCTGCTGACACGGCCGTCACGCCGGGTCGGCCGCTGTTGTATGATCGTATGACACAGGATTTAATGCCGTTTCATACCAGTTCTTGGGAGGTTATTGCCAGGGGGCTGTTTGACAGAGCGGTAGCAGGCCCGCTGCGTCAGCTTGATCTGACCCAATCTGGGCGATTGGCGCTTGAACAGGCCAACCGTGATTGGGGCTTGGCCTTGGCTGATGAGGAGATCGACTATCTGCTGAGCCATTTCCGCTCTTTGCAACGTCATCCGACCGATGTCGAGCTGATGATGTTTGCTCAAGCCAACTCCGAGCATTGCCGCCATAAAGTCTTCAATGCCCAGTGGCTGATTGACCACCAGCCCATGCCGGCGACGTTATTCCAGATGATCCGTCACACCCATCAGGTCACCCCCAACGATACAGTGGTGGCTTATTGCGACAATGCGGCGGTGATTGCGTCAGAGTCCGTGTCACGCTTTTATCCCGATGCCGTTTCATCTGTTTACCGCTCGCGGCAGGTCTCCTCCTGCCTGCTCATCAAAGTGGAGACCCATAATCACCCTACTGCTATTGCCCCTTATGCTGGGGCAGCGACTGGCTCGGGGGGAGAGATCCGTGATGAGGGGGCCACAGGTCGCGGCGGGGTGCCGGGGGCGGGCTTGACCGGTTTCTCGGTTTCCAACCTGCGTATCCCTGGGGCACAGCGGCCGTGGGAGAAAGATTACGGCCGACCGGAACGCATCTCTTCCGCCTTGGAGATCATGCTGGAGGGACCGTTGGGGGCGGCTGGTTTCAACAACGAATTTGGTCGACCGGGGTTGACCGGTTACTTCCGCACCTTTGAGTTGTTGGTCGATGGACGGCTGCGTGGCTATCACAAGCCGATCATGATCGCGGGTGGTGTGGGCCATATCCTCTCCAGTCAGGTAGCCAAACAACCGCTGCGGCCAGGTGACTTGGTCATCCAGCTCGGTGGTCCGGGTTTATTGATCGGTTTGGGGGGAGGCGCTGCCTCCTCACAGGCCAGTGGCAGTTCCAGTGAGCAGCTCGATTTTGCTTCGGTGCAGCGGGACAACCCAGAGATGCAGCGGCGTTGCCAGGAGGTAATCAATTGTTGTTGGCGGTTGGAACAAGACAATCCCATCCGCGCCATCCACGATGTCGGTGCGGGTGGTCTTTCCAACGCCATACCGGAGTTGCTGCACGATGGCGGTGTTGGCGGGGAACTGGATCTGGCCCGTGTTCCCAGCGATGATCCAGCTTTGTCGCCATTGGAGTTGTGGTGCAACGAGGCCCAGGAACGTTACGTGTTGGCCATTGCGCCACAAGATCAGCAGCGTTTTGCGGCGATCTGTGATCGTGAACGGGCTCCTTATGCCATCCTGGGGCAGGCAACGGCACAACCGCAGTTGCGTTTGCTAGACTCGGCCCATGACAATCGGCTGGTCATTGATCTGGCTCTCGGTATGCTGTTGGGTCAAACACCCCGCATGACGCGTCAGGCACAACGTTGGCATGCCGTCCTGCCACCCTTTAAGAGTGAGGGGATCGACCTACGTGAGGCGGTGGCACGGGTGTTACGGTTGCCAACGGTGGCGGCCAAAACGTTCCTGATCACGATTGGGGATCGTAGTGTCACTGGTTTGGTGTGTCGTGACCAGATGGTGGGACCGTGGCAGGTGCCAGTCGCTGACGCGGCAGTCGTTGCGCGTGGTTACGACGACTACAGCGGCGCGGCGATGGCGATGGGAGAACGGCCGCCAGTAGCCTTGATCAACAGCGCCGCCGCGGCCCGTCTGGCTGTCGGCGAGGCCATTACCAACTTGGCCTCGGTGGCCATTGACGATTTAACCCGGGTTAAATTATCGGCTAACTGGATGGCTGCAGCTGGGGATGCCGGTGAAGAGGCGTCTTTATTCGATGCGGTAGCGGCGGTTGGACAACATTTCTGCCCAGCTCTGGGGCTCAGTATTCCAGTCGGTAAAGATTCGCTCTCTATGCGCACGGTCTGGCAACAGCAAGGAGAGAGCTGTCAAATGACGGCGCCGCTGTCCCTGGTTGTTTCGGCCTTTGCCCCTGTGCCAGATGTGCGCCAAGCGGTGACACCTTATTGGTGCCGTGACGAGCTGGAACAGACGGTACTCATCCTGGTTGACCTAGGGGAACGACGCAATCGGCTTGGTGGTTCGGCATTGGCGCAGGTGTTTGAGCAGATTGGTGATCAGGCCCCCGATATCGAACAGCCGGCGGTATTGAGGGCTTTCTTTGCGGTGATCCAGCAGTTACATCGCCAACAGTTGTTGTTGGCCTACCACGACCGTAGCGATGGCGGTCTGTTGGTGACGCTGTGCGAAATGGCTTTTGCCTCGCATGCTGGGGCAGCTATCGTCTTGGATGGCTTGGGCTCCGATCCGTTGGCGATTTTATTCACCGAAGAGTTGGGGGCGGTGTTACAAGTCAGGCGTGCGGATGCGGCAGCAGTGGTGCAGCTATTCCAGGATCGCGGTGCTGGTGTGGCGGCGGTGATTGGGGCACCGACGCGGTCGGATCGGATCTGTATCGCTTGGCATGGAGCAGAAATTTTTGCCGCCGACCGCATTGGTTTACAACGATTGTGGTCCGAGACCAGCTGGTTGATGCAGGAGCGACGTGACAACCCGGTTTGTGCCCGGCAGGAGTATGACACCATCTTGGATGAGGCCGATAGTGGTCTGTATGCGCACGCGCCCTTTATGCTAGAGCCGCCTTTTGTCGCCCGACGGCCATCGCCTCGGGTGGCGATTTTGCGTGAGCAAGGGGTCAATAGCCAGGTTGAAATGGCGGCAGCCTTTAGCCGTGCTGGTTTTACCGCTGTGGATGTCACCATGAGCGATCTGCAATCGGGTCGTTTTCATCTCCAGGAGATGCACGGCTTGGCGGTTTGCGGCGGTTTTTCCTTTGGCGATGTGTTGGGTGCTGGGGGGGGCTGGGCCAAATCGATTTTATTCGATCCAGCGCTGCATGACCAATTTAGCGCCTTTTTTCACCGTCGAGATACCTTCACTTTGGGGGTTTGTAATGGTTGCCAGATGGTTAGTCAGCTGCGGGAGTTAATCCCGGGAGCGGCGGCATGGCCCCATTTTGGGCGCAATTTGAGTGATCAGTTTGAGGCCCGTTGGGCCATGGTGGAACTACTACCCACCCCCTCTGTGTTATTGACCGATATGGCGGGGGCGCAGCTGCCGATTGTCTGTGCTCATGGGGAGGGGCGGGCTGAGTTTGCCACCGAGGACGGGTTGGCGCAATTGCAGCGTCAAGGGTTGGTGGCGCTACGTTTTATCGATTACCGTGGCCAAATGGCTGAATCCTACCCCTATAATCCCAATGGTTCCCCGGCGGGCGTCACCGGTATTACCAGCGCGGATGGTCGGGTAACGTTGATGATGCCCCATCCAGAGCGCTGTTACCGCACCGTACAATACAGCTGGCATCCGCGTGACTGGGGCGCTGATGCCCCTTGGCTGCGCTTGTTCCGCAATGCCCGCATCTGGGTGGATGGGGTATGAAGCAACTGGTGCTGGCCTCCACATCGCCCTCGCGTCGTGAGCTGTTGCAACGCCTCCATTACCCCTTTGTGACAGTGGCACCGTTGGCCGATGAGACGCCGCTGCCGGCGGAGTCTCCTGAGCAGTTGGTACAGCGGCTGGCGGAAGCCAAAGCGTTGTCGGTACGGCAGCAGTTTCCCGATGCCTTGATTATTGGTTGTGATCAGGTGGCGGTGGTGGGTGAAACCATCCTCGGTAAACCCGGTGATCATCAACGGGCCGTGGCCCAGCTCCAGCGCTTGTCTGGCCAGTTGGTACGGTTTGTCAATGGCTTGGTGTTGTACAATGCGGCAACCGGGCGCTGCCACAAGGATGTCATCGTTTTTGCCGTCACCTTCCGCACCTTAGATGCAGCGCGTATTGAGCGTTACTTGCATCAGGAACAACCTTACCATTGTGCCGGTAGCTTTAAGTCAGAGCAGCTAGGTATTGCCCTGTGCGAGGCCTTTCATGGGGAGGATCCCACCGCTTTGGTCGGCCTGCCACTGATCCGGTTGGTGACCTGGTTGGAGTTGGAAGGGGTCGTTGTGCCATGACGCAGCGATTGTTGCTGATCGATGGCTCTGGTTACCTCTATCGCGCTTTTTATGGTATCCAATCCCTCAGTCGGCGTGATGGTTTTCCCACCAATGCCATCTTTGGTTTTGGTAAGATGGTGCGGCGGGTGTTGTCCGACCACCAGCCCGATTGCGTCGCGATGTTGTTTGACGCCAAAGGGCCGACGTTTCGCCATGCCATTGATGCCAATTACAAGGCAACCCGCAAAAGTATGCCGGACGAGCTGCAAGTGCAAGTGCCGATTATCCATCGGTTGGTGCAGGCTTGCAACATCCCTATCTTCAAACAGAGCGGTTTTGAGGCCGACGATCTGATTGGTACTCTGGCCACTCAGGCAGTGGCGACCGGTATGGAGGTGACCATTGTTAGCAGTGATAAAGATATGCTGCAATTGGTCTCTGCTCAGGTGGCCGTCTACGATCCCAGTAAGGAGCAGTGGCTGCGTGAGGCGGAGGTAGAAGCCTTCTGGGGTGTGCCGCCAGCGCAGGTCACCGATGTGATGGGATTATCCGGAGACAGCTCGGACAATATCCCGGGGGTGCCAGGCATCGGCATCAAAACAGCGGCGCTGTTGATCCGTCAGTTTGGTAGTTTGGAGCAGTTGCTGGCTAATGCGGAGCAGATTCTCCAACCGAAGCGGCGCGAGTCATTGTTGCAATATAGCGATCAGGCACGCTTGTCGAGGCAGTTGGCGACGATATGTTGCGAAGTGCCGTTGGTATGTTCTTTCGAGCAGCTGCTACGGCAACCGGTGGATCGTCAGGCGTTGCGCCAACTCTACCAGGAGATGGAGTTCACCTCGTTACTACGTGAGTTGGATCGTGAAGAGGCCCCAGTGGCCCCGGCTGTTGCGGATGTTGTGATCATTCGGAATGCGTGCGATTACCAGATCATCACCCGGCCTCAGCAGTTCGAGTCGCTGCTGGAGCAATTACGGCAACGGCCTCGTTTTGCCATCGATACCGAGACCACGGCGCTCGATCCGATGCGGGCTGAGCTGGTCGGCCTATCGGTTTCTTGGCAGCCCTGGCAGGCCTTCTATCTACCGGTCGGACACCAAGCCGCTGCGGCACCGGATGGACAGCTTGATCGTGACCAAGTATTGGCGGCGCTGCGGCCCTTGTTGACCGATGCTACCATTGGCAAAGTGGGCCAGAACTTAAAATACGATGCGGTGGTATTGGGCCATTATGGCATTCATCTGGCGGGTATCGAACAGGACGTTCTCTTGCTATCGCATCTGCTGTATGGGGCCAGCCGATCGCACAGTCT
>JADGCM010000086.1 GCA_015228995.1 Magnetococcales bacterium | reverse complement strand
CGCTGGAGTGAGTCACGTGCTTATAGCGCTGAGATTGTTGACTACCAAGCCGGGGACGAGGCTGGCTGCAAATCAGTCACCATCCGGGTGGTGGGAGAGTTTGCTTACGGCTACCTGAAGAATGAGAGCGGCGTCCATCGTCTAGTACGGATCAGCCCCTTCGATGCGTCGGCACGACGGCACACCTCGTTCAGTTCGGTCTATGTCTACCCTGAGGTAGACGATAGTATCCAGATCGAGATTAATGATAAAGATATCCGCCTTGACGTCTTTCGTGCCTCTGGCGCTGGCGGCCAGCATGTCAACAAAACCAGTTCGGCGGTACGTATCACCCATTTGCCAACTGGCATTGTGGTGCAGTGTCAGGATGGTCGTTCCCAGTTTCGCAACAAGGACGACGCCATGAAGATGCTTAAGGCCCGTCTCTACCAATTGGAGTTAGATAAACGCGCCGAGGAGAGTAAAGCTGTTAATGACGCCAAAACAGATATTGGTTGGGGGCATCAAATCCGCTCTTATGTGTTGCACCCGTACCGTATGGTAAAAGATCTGCGCACTGACCAAGAAACCAGCAACGCCGATGCGGTGCTAGATGGTCAATTGGATCCTTTTATTCGCGCCGCGTTGGCCCAGAAAATCCGTACCCTGTAACCTGAGCGAGATATTCATGAAAACCAATCCGCTTGAGAAGCCTCTGGAAGAAAATCCCCAGCCGGAAGAAAATCCCCAAATTGAGGCACGCAAAGCGCGTCTCCAGGCGCTACGTCAAGCGGGCGTTAATCCTTATCCCAATGATTTTCAGCCAGAGCAAAGTGCAGCCGATGTTGTTGCGCACTATGACGCCGTGCTGGACAATGAAGAGTTGGCGACAGTCAACGTTAAAATGGCCGGACGCATCATGCTGATGCGTCATTTTGGCAAGCTCAGCTTTGCTCGGATGCAGGACGGCAGCGGCGCCATCCAAATCGCCGTACAACGCGATGTGGTGGGGGATCTATTCTACCAACAAGTATTCCGTCACATCGAGGTCGGCGATATCGTCGGCGTCACCGGCAGCCTATTCCGCACCAAAACTAATGAATTGACCGTCCGTGTCAAGGTGTTGCAGCTCCTGACTAAGGCGATACGGCCGCTACCAGAAAAATGGCACGGTCTAGAAGATATTGAAACCCGCTACCGCCAGCGCTACGTCGATCTGATCGTCAATCCGGAGGTGCGGCCGTTGTTCCAGAGCCGTAGCCTGATTATTCGTTCGATGCGCCACTTCATGGAAGAGCGGGGTTTTTTGGAAGTGGAGACGCCGATGATGCATCCGATCCCTGGTGGTGCCAATGCTCGTCCCTTCGTCACCCATCACAACGCCTTGAATACCGATCTCTATCTGCGTATTGCCCCGGAGCTCTACCTCAAACGGCTCATTGTCGGTGGTTTTGAACGGGTCTTTGAGGTCAACCGTAATTTTCGTAACGAAGGGTTATCGACTCGTCATAACCCAGAGTTCACCATGATGGAGTTTTACCAAGCCTACAGCAACCATCGGGCCTTGATGGATCTGGTCGAGGAGTTGTTGGTGCATCTGGTTACGACCGTTACCAACGGCTCTTTACAGGTTATCCATCAGGGTCGTCCCATCGACTTCACCCCGCCGTGGTCGCGATTGACCCTGGCCGAGGCGTTGGTACGCTGGGCCGGTGTTGATGCTGACCAAATTCGTGAGGGAGAGGGTCGTCATCAACATCTGCTCCAATTGGCACGCGATCATCATCTGACCATTGACAGCAACTGGGACGATGGCCAGCTGTTGTTGGCGTTGTTTGAGCACTTGGTCGAAGATCAGCTAATTAACCCCACCTTTATTACCGATTACCCCATTTCGGTCTCTCCCCTCTCCCGCCGCTCTGATCGTCAACCAGACACCGCTGAGCGCTTTGAGTTGTTCATTGGTGGCTGGGAAATTGCCAATGCCTTTTCCGAGTTGAACGATCCGTTGGATCAAGCCGATCGTTTTCAGCAACAGGTACGGGAGCGGGCAGCTGGTAATAGCGAGGCGATGTATTACGATAGCGATTACGTTCGCGCCTTGGAATATGGGATGCCCCCCACTGGTGGTGCGGGTATCGGCATTGATCGGTTGGTGATGTTATTAACTAACGCTGCCTCCATCCGTGATGTGTTGCTTTTTCCCCAGCTGCGTCGGGAACACTGACTCTGTGGAGATCCTTTAGATGGGGTTATACCGTTACGAATGGCTGATTGGGGTACGTTACCTGCGGGCGAAACACACCCAGCACTTCATGAGCGTCATGACCTTCTTTTCGACCGGGGGCATCACCATTGGGGTAGCGGCCTTGATTGTGGTGCTGGCCGTTATGACTGGTTTCCAAGATGAGTTGCGGCGGCAGATTCTCGGCGTCACCAGCGATGTGGTGGTACAGTCGGTATCTGCATCGGGCATGAAGGAATATCGCCAAATTTTGGCAGAAGCAACCCAGACGCCGCGAGTAACGGCAGCGGCTCCCTTTATCCTGAAGCAGGCAATGCTTTTGTCCGGTGGTAAGGCCAACGGGGTGGTGATGCGCGGGGTGTTGCCTGAGTTAGAGTCGGGCGTATCGGCGCTGGCCAATAATCTGACCGATGGGAGCCTGTCAGAACTCAAGGGATTTGGTATTATCATCGGTAAACGGCTCGCTAGTTCCTTGGGAGTGGGCATGGGTGACGGTATTACCGTGGTCGCCCCAACGGGCAACGTGACGGCAATGGGCACGTTGCCGCGTACTAAGCGGTTCCATGTGGCCGGTATTTTTGATTCGGGCATGTACGAATATGACCATACCCTCGCCTACATCCACCTGCACGATGCCCAGCTGTTTTTTCGCTATGAAGATGACAGTGTCACTGGTGTCGAGATTCGGGTAGAACATCCCGATTTAGCTTTTGGAGTCCGTGGTGAATTGCAAAAACGGCTGCTCCATCTGCCTTCCTTGATGATTCAAGACTGGATGCAGATGAATCGCAACTTTTTTCGTGCCTTGCAAATCGAGAAGGCCACCATGGCGGTTATTTTATCGCTGGTGGTGCTGGTGGCAGCCTTTAATATTATCTCCAGCTTGGTCATGCTGGTGATGGAAAAAGGGCGCGACATCGCTATTTTGAAAACCATGGGTGCCACCTCGCGCAGTGTGATGGCGATTTTTATCATCAACGGTGGGATCACCGGGTTGGTTGGCACCGGTATTGGCGTCGTCTTGGGAGTGGCACTGGCGGCCAATTTAGAATCGGTGTTGGCTTGGATTGAACAAAACTTCGGGATTAAAATTCTATCCGGGGAGGTCTATTTTATCGACCACCTACCCGCTGTTATCCGACCAACCGACGTAATATGGATCGCCTGCGCCAGTCTTGTAATCAGCTTGTTGGCTACAATTTATCCCGCTTGGCGCGCCTCTCGGGTCGATCCCGTAGAGGCGCTGCGCTACGAGTGACTAATTCTTAGACGTTACTTGACACTCCATAACCAGGCTGTTTTTGTCGCTCACCAGCAACAGCTGCATTGATCCGCCGGTGTGGGAAAGCACGGTCAAACCTTCGGCACGGAACCCTTTGGGCACACGGCCGACCAATTTGATCTCTTGTTGGTCATCACGCCACCAACCGAGTTGGAATGGCAGGTCGCTGCCAGAACCGCTTGCTCCCATCAGCAATAAGAATTCATTGCCCTTGCCACTAGCCACAGCCGCCATATCACGTATCCCCAACGGCTCTTTGCCGATGCCGACAACCCCGCCTGTCTCAAAATTTTTGTCGAGCTTCAGGGCATGCCACTTATCGAGCACCAGTGTTCGGTCGGCATTTAGGCGCAGGGTTAAGACCGGAATTTTGTCGGCGCTGATCGGTCCCCGAAAGCCAAGATACAGCAAATTGCCTTGCAGAGAGGCCGTGATTCCCTCGACATTAATGCCCGACTCACCCTCTTGAGCGCCGATTTTATCATCCCAGGGTGGCTTAGCGCTGTGCAGCAACCAAGAGCGAAAGCCATCTTTTCCGGCTGGAATCACATCTACCTGGTCTGCCTCCCAAGGTTGGGTGGCAGAACTACCCTTCTTGAGACGAAAGCGCAGCATGGTATCTTGTGGCTTGCCTTTTTTGAGACTGTGAGAGGCGGTGGCGACAAACTCACCACTGGCCAATCGGGTAATGCCCTCCATATCTTTCGGGTGATATTTCTCGACCATTGCCGGTGTCAACAGAGGAAATGCCTGGATCGTTTTGCCACTTTTGCTTTCCACCACCCGAGCGGGATCGAACACAAACAGCGCCTGCGGCGATGATTCATCCGAGACCGCCAGTGCTACCTTATTTACCGGATCCCAGACCACGCCGGAGGGTTCCAATGGGCCCACATCCGCTACCAAATGGGGTAACTTCTTGGTGTCATCTGGACAAGAAAGCGTCCACGAACCAGCGTTAACTTCTGCTACGGCGCAGCACAGCACAGCAGCTAGCATAAGAGACCATACACGTTTTTGATTAGACATTATATTATTGCCAACCTTCCTGATAAGTTCCTAATGTATGGCTACGTCCCTCCGAGACAGAGTTGAGGGTGCGAATCCAACTACCACGCGGATGAAAATCCTGCGGGTCTTGATACCAAGCATCAACAGCTTGGCGCATCACTTGCGTGACCGTGGCAATATACGACTTGGTGCGTTGCCGACCCTCAATTTTCAGTGACCGTACCCCCGCTGTAATCACCTCCGGCAACAGCTCTAAAATGTTGAGAGAACCAGGCTCCTCCATGGCGTGGTAGGCCTGATCGGTAGCCCGGTAGCGTCCTTTACAGATCGTCGGATAGGCGGCCTCTTCCCCAGGGCCATACTCGGCAATCAGCACCCCGTTCAAGCGCGTTTGGAGATGTTCCCCCCGATTGACAAACCGCACCGCCCGAGCTGGCGAGCAGACGCCCTCAATGTTCGGTGACACACCGGTAACGTAGGAGGAGAGATGACAACGCCCCTCAGCCATGACACAGAGACCACCAAAGGCAAATATCTCCAGCTCGACATCCCCCACCTGTTGCTTCAGCCGACGAATTTCCGCAATGGTCAACACCCGCGGCAAAATAACTCGCTGGATAGTAAAATGACGGCGGTAGAACTCAATCGCGGCGGCGTTGCTGGCAGAGGCCTGAACCGATAAGTGGATCGGTAACTCTGGGTAATGTTGGCAAGCATAAGAGAGTAAAGAGAGATTGGCCAAGATAACGGCATCTGCTCCAAGCCGTGCGGCGAGGTCGATGCTACGGTACCAAATGCCCGGATCCTCCACTTGAGGGTAGGTATTGAGGACGATATTCGCCTTAACACCGTGACGGTGGGCATAATCTATGCCGCTGGCGGCCTCAGTGTCGCTGAAGTTGAGCCCTTCAAAATTGCGGGCGTTGGTGGCATTGCGAAAACCAAAGTAGACGGCATCGGCGCCATGATCAACGGCTGCCTTCAACGACGGTAGATTACCAGCTGGTGCCAAAATCTCAATTTTTTGACTATTTTGCATATTGCGTTGTCCCCTCGGCGCCATAACGAGCCAGCAACTGGTGATCAATGCCCATCTGATCCAGAATACGCGCCACAACAAAATCGACCAGTTGCGATAGATGTTCAGGTCGATGGTAAAAACCAGGCGCAGCCGGTAGGATAATGGCACCCAGACGCGACAAAAGCAACATATTTTGCAGGTGGATAGCCGATAAGGGCGTTTCGCGCGGCACCAAAATCAGTTGGCGCCGCTCCTTAATGATGACATCGGCAGCTCGTTCCAATAGATTATTCGACAAACCGTGGGCAATGGCTGCCAAGGTACCCATGGAACAAGGACAGACAACCATCTGTCGATGCTGACCAGAACCGGAGGCACAGCCTGCCTGCCAGTCGTCCGGGGCAAAGTAACGCAAGCGTCGCGGCTCCTGAAAATACGCCTGTATTTTGCAGTTGATTTCAGCAGCACCGCCACCCCAATGCAGATCGTGTTCATAAGTCAAAACGAGCTGGCTCGCCGGTGTTAACAGCAAGTCAACTGCGTGCCCCATGTCCAGGAGGACGCGGATCAGTCGTAGACCGTAACAAGCGCCCGAAGCCCCGGTCATGGCCACAATGATCGGTGGCCTGGCATCATGGTCCATCATAGGTTGCGGTTGCGCTGCAAAGCGTGACTGATGGTCTCCAATAACCGCGTCTTGCGAATCGGTTTTGTTAAATGGAAAGAGCAACCAGCATCCAGGCTACGCTCAATATCACGCTGTAGGGCATTGGCTGTCAGGGCAATGATGGGGACAAGCCGGCGTTGACCACTCTCCTCTTCCAAGGCGCGAATTCTCTGGGTAGCTGTATAACCATCCATCTCCGGCATCTGCACATCCATAAGGATCAAATCGTAACGGTGGTATTTGAATTGCTCAATCGCTTCCAAACCGTTGGTGGCGGTGTCGATACGGAACGGCATATTTTTTAAGAATGCCTGCACCAGCATACGATTATCTTCTGAGTCGTCCACCAACAGAATGTTGTAGCGCAACAAGCGACGATCTGCTGTATGACGCCGCTCATCCACGCGCCGATCATCCTGGCGTCGGTCCTCTGCACGCCGATCATGGGCGTGGCGTCGATTGGTGATGGCAGCGGATGATTCGGCCGTATCTTCGGTGTCACATCCGTCTTGCAACACGGACAACAGCGGTTCGCTGCCACAAGGCATCGCATCCGCTGGTAACGGTAAGACCACAAAAAAGGTACTCCCCTGCCCTAGCACGCTCTGTAACCATATCGTCCCCCCCATCCGTTGGGTCAATTGTTGGCAGATCGCCAAACCTAAGCCGCTGCCACCGTGGCGATTTTGTATTTGGATCGACTCTTGGACGAAAGGGTGGAAAATTGCTTCATGGCGCTCTTCTGGAATACCTGGACCACTATCGACAATGGCAAACAGGATTTGATCCACCTCCTTTGCCTCAACCCGTAACAACACCGCCCCTTGATCGGTAAATTTAATGGCATTGGTCAACAGATTGATTAAGATTTGGCGCAAACGGGCGGCATCTCCTATCACCCATACAGGCACCTGCTGGTCGATCTCTAAGCGCAGCGGAATCTGCTTCTTTCTGGCATGAACGGCGAGTATTTCGATGATACCGCGCAGCAACTCATGAAGGTTGAAAGTGATTTGCTCCAACTCAAGCTGATTGGCTTCTAGTCGAGAAAGATCGAGAATATCGCTGATAAGCGTCAGCAAGATCTCACCCGCATGGCTGGCTAGGTCAACATAACGGCGTTGCTCTGGA
>JADGCM010000085.1 GCA_015228995.1 Magnetococcales bacterium | reverse complement strand
AGCCGGGTCACGCCGCTGATAATAGGCCTCCAGACCAGCCCCATGGATGATATGGTAAGCTGCTAAACAACCTTGGCAGCAAAAAAACAGCTCTCCCTCGGCAGCGGTATGGCGGATATCGACCTCAGTCGGTAGCGGCAACGAGCAGTGGTAACAAAGGCGCGGGCCGTTTGAATCCGTCATCTGTGGGTGTTTGTCAGATGGGCAGGGTCAACATGGTGAGGCTGGTGAGGCTGGTGAGCCATCGGTGGAGCCAACAGACGCCAACTGGACCAAGCCAGTGACCCCACACCAATGACGATCAGGACGATGGCTGCACTGCGACGCAACCAAGGCGAACGATAAAAAGCGAGCAGACGGCCACTGACCAAACCGCCCCCCAGCGTGAACGGCAAGGTCCCCAGTCCAAACAGCGCCATTGAGGCCGCCGCAACCATTGGGCTGGCAGGAGCGGTAGCGCTCCACACCAAGGCGGCGTAGACCATGCCACAAGGGAGGCAGCCCCAAATGAGCCCAAAGGCCACGGCTTGCAATGGCGAACGGGTGGGGATCAGCCTCCTCGTCATAGGTTGCAGCCAGTGCCATAAGGGGTTAGTCATCCGTTCTAACCGCGACCAATAAACACCCCACCAGCCCCCCAGATATAAGCCGGTCGCCAATAATACTAGGGCTGCAAGGGCCTGCATCGCAAACCGCACCGATGCCCCCCCGAGCTGAACCAAACCGAAACCAGGCAGAGCAGCGATAACACCTAAAATGGCGTAGGTCACCACCCGACCACCGCCATACATCAGCAGAAACAACAACAGGCGGCTCGGCTGACTCCGGGTAGCGGCCGGTAACGCGGACGTGAGCGCCCCCAGGATGGTGCCACACATAGCGAAACAGTGCGGCAAGCTGGCTAGCCCCATCAGCAAAGGAACCGTCAGCAGGGCCCAGTAGTCAACCGTCGATGCCTCCATGCCCGGTTACGGCCCCTCTTCTTCCTCTAAGATACGCCGCCCTTGTTGCTCCAACCGCTGCCGATGGCTGGGCCAAAAGGCCCACAGCACCACGCCAACAAAAGTAGCGAAAAAAATGACCAGGGCCGCCTGTTTAGATAACAATAACCATTGATCAAAAGTCATGGCCCTCCCCCTTTAAGATGAATTCGTTCAACAAAATACCACTGAATTGACTCCGATTGACTCCGTAGCCTTACCTCCCAGACGCCGGGGAGGGGCACCACCACTTGTGTTTCATAACGGCCTGCACCCTGCTCGTGCAGGCTCCATGTCTGGTCGTAACCTTCTTGGGCCGGACGATATAAAGCGCCCTCAATCTGGACACCGGTCACCGGCTGACCGGCACGGTCACGCAGTGATAACACCAACAGCAGCTGCCGACCCTGATCCATCCATTGCAACGACGGCTGCCAGCCCAATTGCTCCTGTGCCTGTTGCGCTTGTAAGACCCGATTAAAATTCAACCCTTGCTGGTAGTGACCAACCGTGGTCAGGCCGGTCCAACTGCTGTTGGCCAGGTAAATCAAGGCTGCATTGGCCATCATTACCACACTAAAAAAAGCGATGGCCGCCCATAACCAGGGGGTACGTCCGCTCATGAGGGCCTCATAAAAACGCTGTGATAAACTTCACGGCCACCAGCAGGGTCTAGTGATTCCAATACAAAACGAATCTCAACCGCACCGCCCGCCTGCTGTTGCTCCGGTTGGCGCAGGTAAATCGTGTAAGGGATGACCTCTCCAGCTTCCACAGTCAATGTCACTCCTGCTACCGGGTCCGATGATGCCTCGGCCGATGCCATGCTCAAGCGGGCATCGGCCAGTCCCTCCACCAATAGGCGATACTGGTGCGACGTCTGGGACATATTGAGGACCCGCACGGTGAAGTTGTTCTGAATACTACCATCTGTCAAAGCGATATACAGCGGCTGTCGTTGTCGCAGCACGGTTAAATGCAACGGCGGCCGGGTCAGAAAATGGTAGGTGATGCCACTGGTCAATAACAGCAAAATGGCACCGTAAGCCATAATCCGTGGCCGCACAAAGTGGGTTCTTTCGCCACTCATTTCACGCAACGAAGTGTAGCGAATGAGCTCATTCTCCATGTGTAACCGCTCTCTGACATCGTTGCAAGCATCAATGCAGGCCCCGCAGGTGATGCACTGGTACTGCTGACCGTCACGGATATCGATACCGGTCGGGCAGACGGTAACACACTGTTTGCAATCGATACAAAGACCATAATGACCGTCGGCCGCCTGTCGTAGTTGGCGATTGTTTTGGCGTGGTTCCCCCAATTCGGGATGATAGGCAACCGTGATCGTATCCTCATCAAACATGACCCCCTGAAAACGGGAATAGGGGCACATGTAAACACACACCTGCTCGCGGGCCAAGCCGGCCATGGTGTAGGTGGTCACCGTTAGAATAATCAGGGTGATCCAGGCGGGCATAGGAGCTGTGCCATGGATGAACTGCGCCATCAACGTCGGCGCATCAGCAAAATAAAAAACAAAAAAACCGCCCGTTGCCATGCTAATCATCAACCATACTAGATGCTTAGCTAATTTGACCACCAATTTACGCAGGCTCCACGGGGCATGATCCAATTTAATACGCTGTTTACGGTTGCCTTCAAACAGCTTTTCAACGTAGAGGAACAGATCGGTCCATATCGTTTGAAAACAGATATAACCACAAAACACCCGTCCAGCCAAAGTGGTAACGAAGAACAGCAGCACCGCCGCTGCGATCAGTACCAGCGCCAACACAAATATCTCTTGTGGCCATATAATCAAATCGAAAATATAAAATTTTCTATTTGGCAGGTCAAACAACACCGCCTGATCAGGCAACTGACCCGATCGATGCCAGCGCAACAAAGGCAATATAATCCAAACACCCAGCAACAGAAACACCAGGCCCCACCGGAGTCGGCGGAAAAAGCCCGTTTGATAGCGTGGATAGAGTTTTTTCCAATCAGCATACAGCGATACTGTTTCAGTATTCATCCTAAATGGCAGTCCTTACAAAATATGAATCCGATTTATTTTTAGGATAATAACGCCAATATAACATATCATATTGGTGTTATCGTATCCAATTGATAGCCGCAATGATTCACTCGAACCGAAGAGAGTTCGGTAATCAAAAAAGTTCCCGAATTTTTTATGCAATTATGAAAAGATTTCTCTTTGACTGGAGCCGTTTTGTCTTACAATAGGGCCTGTCCTTACACCCTCTCCCCTTGTGGAAGAGGGCAGGGTGAGGGGTGTGGTTAACGTTATTCGGAGAAAGGAGGCCACTATGACAGCTGTGGCAACAGAATTGTACGACTACGCAGTCATCCGTAAATTTTCGGTGATGGCGATCGTTTACGGTGTAGTAGGGTTCCTGGTGGGAGTCATTATCGCCCTAGAGCTCACGTTCCCGGGTCTGAACGCAGATATCCCCTATATCTCGTTTGGGCGGTTACGCCCGCTGCATACGTCCGCCGTTATTTTTGCGTTTGGTGGCTCAGTGTTGTTTGCCACCAGCTATTATGTCGTGCAGCGGACCTGTCGAGCCCGCCTCTTTTCCGATTTTCTTTCTAATTTTACCTTCTGGGGTTGGAATTTAGTAGTGGTGGCGGTGGTGATCACCTACCCACTCGGTTTGACCCAGGGCAAGGAGTATGCCGAGCCAATTTGGCCGATCGATCTCCTGATCACGGTGGTGTGGGTAGCCTATTTTATCAACTTCGTCGGCACCCTGGCGCGCCGCAAGGAGCCCCACATTTATGTCGCTAACTGGTTCTACTTGGCCTTTATCATCACCGTAGCGCTGCTGCACATCGTTAACAATCTGGCCATTCCCATCAATATGACGGACTCTTATAGCATTTACGCTGGCGTTCAAGATGCTATGATCCAATGGTGGTATGGTCATAATGCTGTTGGCTTTTTTCTCACAGCGGCTTTTCTGGGCTTGATGTATTACTTCATCCCCAAACAGGCTGAGCGTCCGGTTTATTCTTATCGTCTCTCTATTGTTCACTTCTGGGCGCTGGTGTTCCTCTACATCTGGGCGGGGCCCCATCACCTCCACTACACGGCCCTGCCAGACTGGGCCTCAACGCTGGGGGCTACCTTTTCGATCATGTTGCTGCTCCCCTCCTGGGGTGGCATGATCAATGGCATCATGACCCTATCTGGCGCTTGGCATAAGCTGCGCACCGACCCGATCCTGCGTTTTCTGATTGTCTCGCTCTCCTTTTATGGCATGTCCACTTTTGAAGGCCCCATGATGTCGATTAAATCGGTCAATGCCTTGTCTCACTACACCGATTGGACCGTTGGTCACGTCCATTCTGGGGCATTAGGTTGGGTCGCCATGGTCTCGTTTGGGGCTCTTTACCACATGATACCAAAATTGTGGCACACCCGTATCCACTCAGTGGCATTGATCAACCTCCATTTCTGGTTGGCCACCATTGGCGTGGTGCTCTACATCGTCGCAATGTGGATCTCGGGCATTATGCAAGGGCTGATGTGGCGTGCTTACGACCAGTTCGGCAATCTGACCTACTCTTTTGCTGAGACGGTAGCGGCGATGCACCCCTATTACCTGATTCGGTCTTTAGGTGGCATTGTTTTTCTTATTGGCGCCCTGGTCATGGTTTATAACATTAGCCTGACCATCAAAAACAGCGCTCGTGTTCCGGCCTGATCTAGAGAGGAGGCAACAGATGAACCACGCGACTATTGAAAAAAATATTTCCATCATGAGCCTGTTGACGTTGGTCATGGTTTCGATCGGTGGATTGGTAGAGATTGTGCCGCTGTTTTTCATCGACAGCACCATCGAAACCGTACAGGGAATGCGTCCCTACACGCCGTTGGAGTTGAAGGGGCGTGATGTTTATATCCGTGAAGGCTGTTACAACTGCCATTCACAAATGATCCGGCCTTTCCGCGATGAAAAGGAACGTTACGGTCATTATTCATTAGCAGCCGAGAGCATGTATGACCACCCCTTCCAGTGGGGTTCCAAACGAACAGGACCGGATCTAGCGCGGGTGGGCGGTAAATATTCCAGTTTATGGCATCGGGAACATATGCGTAATCCCCGCGCCGTGGTACCGGAGTCGGTCATGCCCTCCTATTCGTGGCTTGAGAAAAACGTTTTAGATTACAACGATATTTCTGCACGTCTGTCTGCTATGAAAAAGATAGGGGTTCCCTACACCACTGAGATGATCACGCACGCCAAGGCGGATCTAGAGGCTCAGGCCATACCAGGACAAAACACCACCGCCCTCATCAGCCGCTATGGTAAGAAGGTGCCCGTAGACGACTTCGACGCCAAGCCAGAGCAGATCACCGAACTGGATGCGCTGACTGCTTACCTGCAAATGTTAGGAACACTGGTCGACTTTTCGTCGTACCAGGCCCGTAGTCGCTGATTCGCCACCGGACAGAGGAGAAATTTGCCATGGCCACTCAACCAAGAGATCAAAAAAAGCAAGACCAACAACCTGGTGACGTCTCCACCACCGGTCATCAATGGGACAATGACGAAGGCTATCCCCTACAAGAGTACAATAACCCACTACCGAAATGGTGGTTGTATACCTTTTATGCGACCATCGTCTATGCCATCGTTTACTGGGTTCTTTATCCAGCTTGGCCGCTCGCCAATGGCTTTACCAAAGGTTTGTTGGCAAGCTCTATGTACCAGGAATTGGCCCAAGAGGAGGCTGCCGCCAAGGCCACCCGTCAACCGTTAGAGAAGCAATTAGCGGATCTTTCCCTGGAAGAGATTGCGCGCAACAATAATATGTTGCAGTTTGCTATGTCCAGTGGTAAGGCCGTTTTTGGCGACAACTGTGCTCCTTGCCATGGGACCGGCGGCGTCGGTGCCCAAGCCAAAGGGTTCCCCATTTTGGTCGATGATGACTGGCTCTACGGCGGCACACTTGCTGCCATACAGGAGAGCATCACCAACGGTCGCAATGGTCAAATGCCCGCCCACCTCCAGACGGCAGGCGGTAATCTCAGTGTAGAGCAGGTTAATGACTTGACTCAGTTTGTACTGAGCCTCTCCCAACGTGCCAACGATTCGGTGTCGGCGCAACGGGGTCGGCTACTGTTCAGTGGTGAGGCAAGCTGCCATAGTTGCCACGGCGACCATGGCAAGGGATCATTACTCGATACAGTTGGCGGCCAGCCGCTTGACCACGGTATTGGAGCACCCAACCTAACCGATAAAATCTGGTTGCATGGCGGCGATGTAGAGACCATCAGAACCTCCATTGCCAAAGGCCGTAGTGGTCAAATGCCTGCTTGGGGTGGCCCTGGCGGACGGCTGTCTCCTCTTGATATCAAGGCAGTGACGCTTTATGTGCATACTCTCGGGGGCGGGCAGAAGAAGTAGCCTTTGTAGGGCACCCTGTGAATGTCCTCCATGGCACTTGGATACCCGAAAATAGGGAGGCCTTTTTTCACAGCCTGGTGGTTTCTATCTCTGGGAAGAAATTGACCAGGCTGTTGTTGGGGCAAGTTCCACCACTGAAAGGCTCCATTCGGACGCATTATCGTCAGCGGGGTCAACTAACGCTGGCTTCGTTGTTTTGGGCAGCACGGCACCTGACAGTCGTGCTGCCACGATGCAAACCCTGCTGCTACCCAGTACCAATAAAACTCCCTTGCTACCGCCAGAAATGAGCCGTTATCGCGGCGACGAATCCACCGACCAAGAAGAGTCCGTTTTAACCTCCTAGTCGATTCCCTGCTTACCGCTGACACAACCGCTGCGGCAATTGGCGGAGCTCCATTATTTGGCCACCTATGCCAAAGATCTGCTATTGGGAACCGATTTTCTCTTCTGGGTTTATACGGCCCACCGCCCCCCATAGCAGCTATCCTCGTCAAGAGGGTTCGGTTTTGGGCCCCCCTCTCTCGGGAGGGATCTTTATGCGGTACTAGAAGAGCTGCACGAGAGCGCATTCGCGCTAAAAAATAGGAAGGAATATGGAAATCCTGATTGGCTGGCGGACTAGGATTCGAACCTAGATTGGAGGAGTCAGAGTCCTCTGTCCTGCCGTTAGACGATCCGCCAACATGGGCCGGGATCATAACCAATATGCAAGCGGCTGTCAACGGAGAAGATGGATGATAAACGAACTATTTACGAGGATTATTTTTGGTTGCGAGAGCAGGATTTGAACCTGCGACCTTCGGGTTATGAGCCCGACGAGCTACCGGGCTGCTCCACCTCGCGTCACGGCACAGAAAAGACTAGCGATAAATTTTAAATATCCTGGCGGCGACCTACTTTCCCACATCTTGAGATGCAGTATCATTGGCGC
>JADGCM010000084.1 GCA_015228995.1 Magnetococcales bacterium | reverse complement strand
ACCGATGAGTGCCAACCAGAAGCAACCTCATTTTGGCAACGCATTCGTGAGTTTATTGATAAGAAAATCTCATAAAGGAGGTCGGGTGTGAGTCAGACACTGCCGCTCATCGGCATTGGGGTGATTGGGGCGGCCGGACGCATGGGACGTACCCTATTGCAAACGATCCGTATTACGGCTGGTTGCCAGTTAGCAGCGGCCTGTGAGAGCAGCGATTCCTCTTCCCTCGGTTTGGATAGCGGCAGGTTGACCGGAAGTGAGCCGTCTGGCATTTGCATTGATGACCAGGTAGGGGCTTGTTTTCATCACTCACAGGTGGTAATTGATTTTTCAGTACCGCAGGCGACGTTGGGATATCTCGAATGGGCTGAAAAAACGGCCACCCCCATGGTGATCGGCACCACCGGGCTGGATCGCGCCATTCGGGAACGTCTACAACAGGTGGCCAGTCGTGTCGCTATCGTCCAGGCTCCTAATTTTAGTATCGGTGTCAATTTGATGCTCAATTTGGCCGAGCAAGCCGCACGCGTACTGGGTGAGGATTTTGACGTCGAGATTATTGAAGCCCATCACCGTCACAAGATCGATGCCCCTTCTGGAACGGCACTGCGTTTAGGGGAAGCCGTGGCCGCCGTATTGGGGCGTTCTTTGGAAAGCGACGCCATCTATGGTCGCCAGGGTATGACCGGGGCACGCCCGCCCGGTAGCATTGGTTTTGCCACCGTACGCGGCGGTACGATTGTGGGGGATCATACGCTTTTGTTTGCTGGTGAAGGAGAACGGTTGGAAATCACCCATCGCGCCGCCAGCCGCACTACTTTTGCCCAAGGTGCCGTACGTGCAGCACAATGGGTTGTCAGTCGTGCGCCAGGGTTGTATGATATGCAGGACGTGTTGGGATTGCGCATAAATAATGGCTAGGAGCAGTTGACACTATGGATCACATCGATTTAGCGACCGTGGCGTCGGGGCAAGTCATCACGCTGGAGTTTGGTGATCGTTCCGCTGTATTGACAAAACTGGAACAGCCCCGCCATTTTGCGGTTGCCGATTGGTTTCCAGAAGAGCAGCCCATCTACCTGCTCAACGACGCTATCGAAGAAGGGGAGATGTTGTACTACAGCATGGAGCCGGTCGATACCACGTTGGAAGAGGCTTTACGTGCCGATCGGGGTCGTTTCGGCATCAACCGGCGCATAGGCGATTTTTTAGGCCGTCCGGTCGACAGCATTGAGATGGAAGAAGAAGAAGAAGAAGAGTCGGACGACTGATCGCGGTTCAGTAGCAGATGGTGGGGTGAGAGATGGCGCTTTTGCAAAACAATAAGGGGTGGTGGACCGTCGTGGTTGCCATGTGGCTCCTGCTGTTGCCTCTGTTCCTCCATGCTGAACCGAATCGACCAGCGTCGTCGGTAGTCGCTCCACCTACCAAATCTACCACGATTGAACGAGTTGAAACGGTGGCTGTTTATGTTGGTTCTTACACCGATGTTAATAGCGCTGAAGAAATGAAAAAGCGCTTGGTGGCGTTAGGCTATCCAGCCTTTTTGCAGGCCACCGCGGTTGATCAGCATCGCTTTGTACGCGTTTATGGTGGTCCTTTTCAACATGATAGTCCACATGTCACCAAACTATTGGAAGTGATACACAGTCGCATGGGAATCCGTGGCGTGCCGGTAACTGGTGTCGTGCCACCAGCCGATGAGGCATCGGCAGCCGCCGCCTCATCTGGGGGAGGAGCGCCGTCATCTACCAAAACGACTCCCTCCACATCTACTCCAGCATCCACATCGACTGCGGCTGTGGCGGTTGCACCGTCGACTTCTGCTCCTGCCCAAACTACCGTAGCAGTAGCTGCGCCTGCAACCGCATCCGGGTCAGAGCAATTTGTGGTACAACTCTCGTCCGTTGCCAATCGTACCAGTCTAGAAAGTTGGCACGCTAAACTGAAGGCAATTGGTATTGCTAGCTTTCAGGAGGATGTTCAGGTCGATGGACGGGCATTCATTCGCTTATTGGCCGGTCCATTCCCCAACCATGGTGCAGCCCGCGCTGCGGCTGAGCAAATCCGTAGTAACTTCCAGATTGATGGTAAGGTGTTGCGCCGCGCTGCGGGTAGATAGCCGTCCATAGGTGAGGTGTCATGGGTGACAAACATGCTAAATGGCGTAAAGAGGGACGTGGCGGCGGCGAGGTGATTGACCAGCCGATCTATACCTTGGCTGATTTGCGTCAAGCGTCACCTAGCGACGGTAGGCTGGCGACTATGACAGAATCTGGGGTATCTGAGGCGGAGATTCTCGGCTCTTTGGAGGCAATTCTCGGGCACATGGAGAGTCGTGGCTCGGATCGGAAACAAAAAGGGCCTCATAAAGCATCCGTGCAGCAAGAAGAGTTAGCCCCGGTGGCTGAGGCGTTGGGGTTGACAACGGAGCAGATGGCTCTCGAAATGGCAGCGGGGTTCGTTGATCTGGATCGGCCGGAAGAATTAGCGGCTACTTTGGACCGACTCCATTTACGTCATACGACAGTGGCAGAAGATTTTTCCGGGGCAAATGGTGGACGGGCGATGAATGAATCGGATGTAGAAGAAATACTGGACGAAGAGGGAGACGATGAGGATATCCTAGAGCTAGGAGATCCCATTGAAGAGGACGGCATGGAGATTGGAGAGCCACTCGAAGAGCTGGCCTCCTCCGAAGAATTGGTCTCCTCTGAGTTAGCCGAGGTCGTCTCCGACCAGCTCATTGAATCGTTGGCTGAAGAGGAAGCTGCGGCGATAACAGTCGACGATTCAGCTGAGTTAGATGTGTCTGAGCCCGTATCCGAGTTCGAGCCCGAGCCCGATCTCGAAGAGGAGAGCATTCCAAACGAGGATGAATCCTCGTCGGATGGCTCTGGGCCAGCATTGGCCGAGGCTATTGAGGCGTTGGTCGACGACGGTGATGCGCCATTATCGCCGGAAGAACCGTTGCCAGAAGAATCGTTGCCAGAGGAGCTATCAGAAGAAGAATCGGAAATCCAGAGCATGCTTGAAGAGGTGCTTTCCGAAGAAGATCCTGTCACGGAAGAGGAAACCGAGCTAGAATCAGAAGCTGAGGCCGAAGCCGAGCCCGAGCCCGAAGTCGAACCAGAAGTCGAACCAGAAGTCGAGCCCGAAGCCGAAGCCGAGCCCGAAGTCGAAGCCGAACCAGAGCCCGAGCCCGAAGCCGAAGCCGAGCCCGAAGTCGAAGCCGAACCAGAGCCCGAACCCGAAGCCGAAGTCGAACCCGAGCCCGAAGTCGAACCCGAAGCCGAGCCCGAGCCAGAACCCGAGCCCGAAGCCGAACCCGAGCCAGAACCCGAGCCCGAAGCCGAACCCGAGCCAGAACCCGAGCCCGAGCCCGAAGCCGAACCCGAGCCAGAACCCGAGCCCGAAGCCGAGGTCGTCGAGCCGCCTTCCTTGCAGCAGTTGCAGGATCGTTTTGGTGATCAAGTGACCGAGATGACGCAAGAGTTGGCACGTTCGCTACTGACTGAGTGGTTGCCCGGCATGATTCGTGATGCTGTCCGCCAGGAGATGGAACGGGTCAAACGTGGCAGCTGAGCAAACGATGGAGCGCACCAGCTACGATGCAGCAGCGGTAGAACGGCATTGGTACCCCATCTGGGAAGAAAAGGGCTATTTTCGGCCTAGCGGTAACCGGCAGACTGCACCATATTGCATCATGATCCCGCCTCCCAACGTGACGGGCACCCTGCACATGGGACATGCCTTCCAGAACACGCTGATGGATGCTTTAATCCGTCACCATCGCATGCGGGGGGAGGATGTGCTGTGGCAGACAGGCACCGACCACGCCGGGATTGCAACCCAAATGGTGGTGGAACGGCAGCTGGAGGCCGAAGGGAAAAGACGCCATCAGCTGGGCCGAGAGCGCTTCATTGAGCGCGTTTGGCGTTGGCGTGAGAGCTCTGGCGGTACCATTGCACGACAGTTGCGTCGATTAGGAGCCTCGTGCGATTGGCAGCGCGAATGCTTCACCATGGATCGTGAGTTGTCTCAGTCCGTCACCGAGGCATTTGTTCGCCTTTATGGACAGGGACTGATTTATCGCGGCAAGCGGTTGGTTAACTGGGATCCGATCCTACACACAGCACTTTCTGATTTGGAGGTCATTTCGGAAGAGGAACAAGGGTCGCTGTGGCATTTGCGTTATCCGCTGGCAGATGGTGACGGCTATGTCGTGGTAGCCACCACCCGGCCAGAGACCATGCTGGGGGATACCGCCGTCGCGGTTCATCCAGACGATGAACGCTACCGCTCCCTGGTGGGACGCCAAGTGCGTCTGCCATTGAGTGATCGATTGATCCCAATCATTGCCGATACCTACGTCAATCCCGAGTTTGGCTCTGGCTGCGTCAAGATTACACCCGCTCACGATTTTAATGACTACGAAGTCGGCAAGAGGCACGACCTCCCCATCATCAATATCTTTACAGCCGATGCCGCTATCAACGACAACGGGCCAGCGGTTTACCGCGGCATGGACCGCTATGTGGCGCGTCAGCGCATCATTGATGACCTCACTGCGTTGGAACTGATCGATCGGATCGACGCCCACCTCCTCATGGTGCCGCGCGGCGACCGTACCAACGCGGTGGTGGAACCCTACCTGACCGATCAGTGGTTTGTGCGCGTAGCGCCATTGGCTGATAAGGCGATCCAGGCTGTCGAGCAGGGGGACATTCGTTTTGTGCCAGAATCGTGGAGCAAAACCTATTTCGAATGGATGCGCCATATCCAGGACTGGTGCATCTCGCGACAGATCTGGTGGGGACACCGTATTCCAGCTTGGTATGGACCAGACGGCCATGTATTCGTCTGCCGCTGCGAAGAGGAAGTGTATGAGTGGGCTGCTGAACACTACGGCAAGCCAGTCAAATTGGTTCGCGATCCAGACGTACTCGATACTTGGTTCTCCTCAGCACTGTGGCCCTTTTCGACACTTGGCTGGCCTCGCACCACTCCGGAATTGAAGTGTTACTATCCAACCAACGTCTTGGTCACTGGTTTCGATATTATCTTCTTTTGGGTCGCCCGTATGATCATGATGGGGCTACACTTCACGGGAGAGGTCCCCTTTCGTGAGGTCTACGTCACCGGCTTGATCCGCGATGCCGAAGGCAACAAGATGAGTAAGTCGAAGGGCAATATCATCGATCCGCTCGACTTGATTGACGGCATTACCCTCGACGATCTGCTGCTGAAGCGGACCCGCGATATGATGCAGCCCCACCTAGCCGAAAAAATTGCCGACCAGACGCGACGCGAATACCCGAATGGCATACCAGCCTTTGGCACCGATGCCTTGCGCTTCACCATGGCCAGTCTCGCCACCCAAGGACGTGACATCAAGTTTGACCTAGCACGCGTTGAGGGTTACCGTAACTTCTGCAATAAACTATGGAATGCGAGCCGTTTTGTTTTGATGCACTTGGCTGATTCGCCAATCGTATCCACCAGCGACTGGTTGCACACCATGCCGCACCATTGGCCCAATCTCTGGATTGTGTCACGGCTACAACGGTTGATTGGCGCCGTTGACCAAGCCTTCGCCGATTACCGCTTTAACGATGCCGCCAGCGAACTCTACCAGTTCTTGTGGGGAGAGTATTGTGATTGGTACCTCGAACTCAGCAAGCCGATCCTCTACAATCAAACCACCCCACCCGAATTACGTCAGGCGGTGCAGTACACCATGGGGGCGGTGCTGGAGCAATCGCTGCGGCTGTTACATCCGCTGATGCCGTTCATCACCGAAGAGCTGTGGCAGAAAGTGGCCCCGCTGTTGGGACTCGCCAATGGTGCCAACAGTAACAGTGAAAGCATCATGCTCGCCCCATGGCCACAGCAGATGCCACAGTGGCTGGATGAGCAAGCCGAGGCAGAAATGGCGGCAGTCATCGCCTTCGTATCAGCGGTACGCAATATCCGCGGGGAGATGAACGTCCCCCCCGGACAAGAGGTTACTGTGTTGGTGCAAGGAGATGCCGCTGCACTGGCGCGTTTGCGGCATCACGATGCCCTGATTCGACCGCTCGCACGGATCGCTGACTGGCAAGATTGGTCGGAGGAACCCCCGGCAGGGTGCGCTACGGCGGTACTAGAGGGGGGGGTACGTCTGTTCGTACCATTGGCCGGACTGATTGATCCGGTGGTGGAGCTGGGACGATTGGAGAAAAATCGGCACAAGTTAGAGCAGGAGCTGGAACGCTGCCGTGGTAAGCTGGCCAATGCCGCTTTTCTCGATAAAGCCAAGCCAGAGGTGATCGACAAGGAGCGGGCACGGCAGCAGGAGCTTGAGAGCAAGCGGGCCGGCTTGCTGGAGGCCATTGAGCGCATCCAGCGGCTGTCGACCAAACCCATAGACCAGGAGGGGCAACAGACGGATGGTTAACCCACCTTGGTCAGAAGTGGTGCGTAGTGCCCTAGCGGAGGATATCGGTCGCGGCGACATCACCACCAATGCCATCATTGATGCCGGATTGGAGATGAAAGCGGTCCTGGTAGCACGGGAAGATATGGTCGTCTGCGGTCTGCCGGTCTTCTCGGAGGTGTTTCGCACTGTTGACAGTCGGATCCGGATTATGCCGCATCTGCCGGATGGGAGTGGCGCTTTGGCTGGTAACGAGATATGCAGTGTCCGTGGCCCGGCGCGTTCGATTCTGACTGCTGAGCGGGTAGCGCTTAATTTCTTTCAGAATTTATCGGCCATTGCCAGTTTGACCCGTTGTTTTGTCGAGAAAATTTCTGGAACCAATGCCCGTATCGTCGACACCCGCAAGACAGTACCTGGATTGCGCCTCTTGCAAAAATACGCAGTGCGGATCGGTGGCGGCTATAATCATCGGATGGGGTTGGACGACGGCATTCTGATAAAGGACAACCATATCGCCAGTGTAGGTAGCATTAAGGAGGCAGTGCGTCTTTGCCGTGACGGCGTCTCTCACTTACACCGCATCGAAGTTGAATGTGACACGCTGGCGCAGGTAGAGGAAACGCTAGCGGCCGGGGCGCACATTATTTTGCTGGACAACATGGACCTCACCACGCTGCGTCAAGCTGTCGCCATGGTCGGGGGCCGGGCGCTGCTAGAAGCAAGCGGCAACATCACCCTCGACAACGTCCGCCAAGTCGCCGAAACCGGGGTTGATCTCATCTCGGTCGGCACCATTACCCGTAGCGCTGGCAGTCGCGATGTCACCTTGGTGATGATGGGCGAGTAACCCTCACCCCCGACCCCCTCTCCCACAAGGCACCTCCATGCACCCCTCACCCCCCGACCCCCTCTCCCACAAGGGGAGAGGGGGA
>JADGCM010000083.1 GCA_015228995.1 Magnetococcales bacterium | reverse complement strand
TCAGCTGGAGTGGGTGTCGCCGCTGATCTCTCCCCGGAACTAAGAGATATTATCGGGTCGTGGAACCACATTGATGATGAAAGCACCGATGTCTGCACAGAAGATGAAGGATTGGTAGAGGGGTGGGATCTCGAATTAGCCAAGATGTTTGCCCTGGATGAAGAAGAGAAAGCGCTGTCGCGCGACGAACTTGAGGATCAGGCCGCTTGGTTGCGGTCCCGTTCTGAATTGCAGACACCGTCGTTGTAGGAGGGTCGATAAACGTGGCTCCTCCCAAATTTAACGATTCGCTACCCCCTAACTCCAGATTACTTTGGTATGAAATCATCAAAGTACTCGGCAAGGGGGGGTTTGGGATCACTTATCAGGCACGTGATACCAACCTGAACCAGATGGTTGCCATAAAAGAGTACCTGCCTTCTGGTTTTGCCGCCCGTTCTGATGGAGGGGTCGTCCCCAATTCACCGGAGGATGCTAAAAAATTTGAGTGGGGTCTAGACCGTTTTCTGAAAGAGGCGCAGATTTTGGCGCGCTTCCGCCATCCCGGTATCGTGCGCATCATGAGCTTCTTCCGTGACAGCAACACCGCTTACATTGTCATGGAATACGAAGAAGGAGAGAGCTTAGAAAATATTCTTAAAATTCGTAATGTGCTATCAGAACGTGAGATTGTCCGTCTCATGCCGCCTCTGCTGGATGCACTTGACTTATTACATCGTTCCGATTATCTCCATCGTGACATTAAACCGGCTAATATCCTAATTCGTAAAAATGCCACACCAGTGATTCTTGATTTTGGTTCGGCTCGCCAAGCCGTAACGGGGCGTTCTGAACAGATGACCAGCCTGCTCACCATGGGCTATTCTCCTTTCGAGCAATATGATTCATCCGGAGCGCGTCAGGGCCCATGGTCTGATATCTACGCCATGGGGGGCGTTCTGTACCGTGCAATCAGTGGCAAGAAACCGATTGATGCCTCCATGCGTGTCATGGCCAAAATGCGTCAAGAGGCGGATCCCATGGTTCCCGCCGTCGAAGTGGGTAATGGTCGTTACAGCCCGACTTTCTTGCAGGCCATCGACAGGGCGCTTCAGGTGATGGAAAATGACCGTCCACAGAGCGTTGCCGAGTGGCGTGTGGAACTATTGGGCCCCGTCAAACCTGCTGAAGTATCGCCAGCCACAACGCGGCCATTGGCAGCACAACTGCCGGTGCTGCCCGTCGAAGAGACTAAATTTACAGGAGGGGCCGCAGGAGGGGCTATCGATGAAGCCAAATCAATCTCCTCTTGTCCTCCAGCGGCAGCAACCCAGAAAAAAAATTCTTGGCGTAGTTTTATCGCTTCCATGCAGGATTTTGGTACCAGCTACAAAGCGACTTCCACCAGCAAGACGTCGGCAACAGCATCCAGTACTGCTAAAACGGCTTCCGCCATCGCTACAGCCTCGGCAGCAGTTCCCATACCGGCAGCGGTAGTCTCTCTTCCACCACCTAGACATGAACGTACCGCTGGCATGCTCTGGACTGAATCGCTCACCCAAATTGAATTTGTTTGGATCCCCTCTGGCCATTTTTTTATGGGCAGTACCAAGGAGACTTTAGGACGTCGGCCGGATGAAATGCCGCAGCATTTAGTTGAATTAGATGGTTTTTGGCTCGGACGCTACCCGGTCACACTGGGTCAATGGAAACGTGTGGTAGGCGACCCTAAAATGGGTTACCAACCCACCAAGGGGAACTACCCCATCGACAGGGTACTGTGGGAGGATACTCAGGAGTTTATTCGTAAGTTTTCTCGCATGACGGGCGGATGCTTCCAGCTACGCCTGCCCACCGAAGCTGAATGGGAGTACGCCGCGCGGGCCGGCTCAACCACTATTTTTTACTTCGGCGACGATGTCAACCAAGTCGATCACTACGGCTGGTATGTCAAAAACTCGAATGGACATTCGCAACCAGTTGGCCAAAAAAAGCCTAATAACTGGGGTTTACACGATATGTTAGGGAATGTGTGGGAATGGACATCCGATTGGTACAGCGATGAGTATTACGGCCGTAGTCCACGTAAAAATCCGGTCGGAGCAGCCGTTGGCGATGCCAGAGTTCGTCGGGGCGGCAGTTGGCGCAGCCAAGTAGCGGCCTGTCGCGTCGCCCACCGTAACCGAGTGGTGTCGGAAAGCGACAGCGTCGCGCAGGGTTTTCGCGTCGTATGCATCGATAACGATGGGGGATCGTCGTGACCAGCATTGCCCCCATGCCATTCACTTCCATTTTGGTACCGGTGTTCAACAACCCCCAATTTGTCGGCCATTTATGCCATACTCTGTTTGAGCATACCGACCAGGCCAATTGTCCTTGGGAGCTGATTTTGATCGATAATGGCTCAACCGAAGCGGGAATGGCGGCTTGTTACGACCAGATCGCTGACCGGCCAGCCGTAACCATCCTGCGCAACACCACCAACTTGGGCTTTGGCCGCGCCAATAATATTGGCCTGCGCCATAGTCGTGGTGAGGTCATTGCCCTGATCAATTCCGACATGTTTGTGCTAAAACCGTGGCTAGCGCCGCTGCTGCTCCGCTTGGCCAGCGACCCCTCCTGTGCTGCGGTACAGGGCAAAATCATTCTACCGGACGAAAACAGGCCTCCGACTGAATGGCTGGTACAGACCTGTGGGGCCCGTTTTGATCGCCACGGTCTACCAGTCTACCATCTCCCTAATCTGCCCGCTCGTGCTGCTGAGGTCAATCGGGCTATGCCGTTACCAGCGGTTATGGGCACTGGCTTATTACTGAGACGAGCCGTGATCGAACAAGTGGGTTTTTTCGACGAAGATTATGACTTGGTTTATATGGAAGACAGCGATCTGTCGTTGCGTATCAGCGAGGCCGGTTATTCGCTTTGGTACGAGCCACAAGCCGAATTTTATCATTTCCATAATGCCTCTATGCCCCATTTGGATCAACAGGTCTATGATCGGTGCCGTCTCGGTAATCAGGCTTTGTTCCAGAAGAAGTGGCCACCAGAACGAATTGAACGCATTTTACAGCGGCATGGATTTTCCGGATGACAACACGCGCATTCTTGTTCGACCTAGATGGTACGTTGGTGGATTCGGCACCGGATATAGCGGGGGCCTTGAACCATGCCCTATGTCAACTGGGACGCCCCCCAATCCCGCTGGCACAGGTGCGCCACTTGGTTGGTCGTGGGGCACGCGATCTGATCGCACGCAGCCTGTGGGGACCAGAAGCAACGCCTCCCTTAAATGATCCCACTTTCGATGCAGCCGTCAAGTCGTTCTTCGGTTATTACCAAGATCATATTTGTGATGGTTCAGCTCCATTTCCAACAGTGTTGGAGACCCTGACCCGGTTGCAGCAACGTGGTGATCAATTAGCTGTGGTGACCAACAAATCCACCACACTGGCGCAGCAGCTGTTGGCACAACTACAAATGAGTCACTTTTTCTCTCTCGTCATTGGCGGCGATACCCTACCACACAACAAGCCGGCACCCGATCAGCTGCTTTATGCCATGGAACAACTGGGGACGACGTGCCACAATAGCCTGATGGTGGGCGATTCCATCAACGACGTACTCGCCGCCCGCGCTGCCGGTTGCCGGGTAGTGGTGGTCTCTTATGGTTACTGTCACGAGGGCACGGCCGCTGACTTGGGAGCCGATGTTGTCATTGACCGTTTTGATCAACTGCCTCTGGACTGGTCTTGTTAAATTAGGGAGCGACAATGTCTTTCTTAACGGAGTTATGGGCTTTTCTTAAAGCGCGCAAAAAATTCTGGTTATTGCCTATTTTACTGGCCATGGCCGTGTTGTCCGGTCTCATCCTCCTCACTGAAGGATCGGTACTGGCACCGTTTATCTATACTATGTTTTAGAGCTTTTGCACCCCTCACCCTACCCTCTCTCACAAGGGGAGAGGGTGAGTTGGAAGCCTGTTTGAGGCGGTCACGAACGAAAAATAAAATAGACAGCCCCAAGAATACAAAAGGCGGCCCATAGATAATCCAATTTGAGGGGTTGCCCCATATAAAAAACAACGAACGGCACAAAAACCAACAGCGTAATCGACTCTTGGATGATCTTGAGTTGCGGTAGGGAAAATACGGTAAACCCGATACGGTTGGCTGGCACTTGCAATAGGTATTCGAATAAGGCCACCCCCCAACTGGCGAGGGCGGCCACGTACCAGGCCCGTTCGTTGAGATGTTTCAGGTGGGCATACCAAGCGAAGGTCATAAAAACATTGGAACATGCCAATAAAATGAGTGTGGTAATGGTCGGTGTCACAGTAGTCCCCTATTTTGAGCCCGTCTTCAGCACCAAACGGGCCAGTCCCACTGCCATCAGCCAAGCGATACAGAGGGTCACCACAGTATGAGATAGAAAATGGGCCCCTTTCATCATCTGGTACAACCCCATGACCCAACCGGCCGCCAGTCCAACCGAGGCTCCCGCCCAGCGCTGCCAGCGCTGTCGCCCCAAGAAGGCCAAGCCGAGCAGAGAAAAACCGCCGGAGGCATGCCCCGCGGGGAAGCAACGCCCCCGCTCCGTTGCCGCCGCTGGCTCGAATAGATGCCGATAGGGCAGCTGTCCCTGCCCGTTCGCTGAATAGAGTGTCAGCTGCGACGGGCAAGGCTTGTTGGTCACCGCTTTCAGTCCGCTGACAACGGCCGGGATCAGAGCCAAGCAGAGTACCATATACAGGGATGGCCGCAACCAGCGGCGCGATAACCGCCGCCACCACGAGGCCAACACCACCCCAATCAATACCACTGCCACGGCAATCAATATCCCCTTTGGCCCGGTGTAAAACAGCTGCCGCAACAAAGGATCACTACCATCCACCCACCAGCGCCCAGCATCACGTAGATAAAATAGCTCCTGCACCCATAAATCAATTTCGGTATAATGGGCCAGTAACAGCGTTATGATTAATGCGCCAAGCGACGCGATAACCGCCCCTCTCATCGCAGCCCAGTTTCGTCAACGGCTCCCAGTTCGTGATAGCGTCTGGCATAAAACAGTCGATGGGCCAACTGGGTCAATGCCACCGCCTCCCGCGTCACCTCCGCATCAGCCGTTGGCGTCGCTACCAGCGGTGCCCATCCTGGTTGACCAGTCGGCAACCGATAACCGCGTATTCGCTTAGCGGGATCCAATACGGTCACCAAGCCATTGCGGCCATAAGCGATGGAGTAATTGTGCGCCATGACAAAACGCCCCTCCCCCGTCGCTACCCGACGCAAATCGACACCAAAAAAAGGAGTATCATGGGAAACATTGAGCAAACCCAACAGAGTTGGCGCTACATCCATACTGGAACCAATCACGTCGTGGCGTTGAGGCGTAATGTGCTTGGGACTGTAAAAAATCAACGGCACCCTGAATCCCTCAATCGGTACTTGGGCCGCACCAATCACACGTGGGCCGTGGTCACCAATAAAAACGAATACGGTGTCGTCAAACCAAGCATGAGATCGGGCTCGTTCGACAAAATCAGCGAAAGCCCAGGCCGCGTAGCTGGCCGCATTCTCCCGATTGGTTTTACGATTATCCCAAGAGACATGATCTTCGGGAAAACGATAAGGGCGGTGATTGGAAACCGTCAATAGGCCGAGAAAAAAAGGCTGATCAGAACGAGCCCCCTCGTCAAGCCGTTGCAGCGCCTCGGTAAACAAAAACTCATCAGCCACTCCCCACACCGTGGTAAAACCGGGCTGAGCAATGTCGCCCTGATCCCACACCGCGTCAAAGCCAATGGAACGCCAAAAAGTACCCATATTATCAAACACGGCCCGCCCGCCATAAAGAAAGGCCGAACGATAGCCCAGTTGATGCAGCAGTAGCGGCAGTGAATTCATTCCCCGTGACCCAGCTCGCCGTGCCGTAGACACCCCCGGGATAGGGGCAAACGAGGTCAGCAAGGCCTCTAGCCCCCGCACGGTGCGGTCACCCGTCGCATGGATATTGGTGAATAACGCCCCTTGACTGGCTAGACGGGCCAAATCAGGCGAAATCGGCCAGGGGCGTTGGTTGTCGAGACCATCCAAGTAAGCACTACCAAATGACTCTTCAATAACCAACACGATGTGCAGCTTTTTCAGTGGACCCTCATAGCTCATATGACGCCATAAAGTAGCCGGCCCCGGCCGGTCGATCCAACGGGTATGCGCCTGCGCCACACGCGAACGCGTCACCGCCGCCGCCTCCCCCTCGTCCATCGTCAGATAAAGGCCATCGTACTCGGTATCATTGGTCAAAAAGGCGTAAAACAAGGAGTGGAGGCTATTCCCAGCGATCTGATTGAGGCGTCGGTCGCTGCTAACCTCAAATGGCCACAGATATAACACCGGCCCAGCAAGCAACCATGCCCCTAACAATAGGCCCCACAATCGCCGATTCGACTGCTGTGGCAGTCCAGCACTGGCCAGCGCTGCTCGTGCTAGCGACCGCGTCAGCCACCACCCCACCCATCCCCCTAGCACAAAGAATGGCAGCCATAAAAATAAATTAAAGCTCTCTTGGAGATTGCCAATAACCTCACGCGGAAAAATCAGATAATTAACGGCTATACCATTAAACAGAGAGTCAAATTCATTCCAAAAAAACAAGGTAGCTACAATATTAAACAACAGCGCCGACCAAGTCAGGATCATGATCCCATGGCCCAACCAACGTCCCAACCGCCGCCGCCACAACCAACGCCCCCCCAACAACGCTAGCAAAAAAGGGCTGCTAAAAACGACCGCGACAGCTAAATCGAGCGGCAAGCCACTTAGCAGGGCTAATAAACTTTCCCCAATTGAGACGGACGGACCAGCAAAGCCGACCCATCCAATCAACATCAGTCGCGTCAGGCCCCACAACATCACCATACCGGCCAGTGTTAGGCCCCAAAAACGCTCGCGGGCACCGAAGCCGCTCATATCGTGATCTCCTTGTCAAGCGACATCAAAAACACCTTTTCCCTTGCCATTGATCAGTGAATTGGCTAGAATGGCCACTCGTTTTGCTTCAAATGACTTTCCGTGGGGTTGTAGCTCAGTTGGGAGAGCACAGCGTTCGCATCGCTGGGGTCAGGGGTTCGAATCCCCTCAGCTCCACCACCCCACTATTTTTGCGCCTTTTTTCTGTCTCGTACCGTCTTATAAACCGCTGAAATTCCACAAAAAACCTCAAAATGCCTTCCGAGCCTGTCTCCATTTGACTCTATTTGTGCCATACTAGCGCAAATTTTTGTCGGTGCTTCTGACGGTGTCGTGTATAATATGCAAATTGGACACCGTCAAATATAGTATCTTGCTTTGATAGGCCGTCAATCCGCTACTGAAGTTTCACGGTTTGTGAGTTTTTCACACTAGGCAACCAGCCTGAGCAGT
>JADGCM010000082.1 GCA_015228995.1 Magnetococcales bacterium | reverse complement strand
CTCTCAGGTTGGCCAACGACGTGGCACACCTGTTATCCTGGTGATTCAGACAGAACAGATGGTTATGGACGGACATCGGTTTTTTCTGTCCGATAATGGCGTCTGGCTCACTGAAAGGGTTCCGGCACAATTCATCGTCAGCGATTTCCATCGATAGATTACCCCTTACCTCAAAAGATGCGCATCAATCCAGCAGGCTAGTTCGTCCTCAGGCGTGGTTCCCGCAGCCATAGACAGAAATGTCCGATATTTTTCCTCGTCCTGGGCCACCACCCGGTAGCCATGCAGACGCAAAAATAGCAAACAGACGACATAGGCGACACGCTTGTTGCCATCGAAAAACGGATGGTTGCGGGCAATGCCAAAGGCGTAACAGGTGGCCAACTCAGCCCATGTCGGCTGTGGAACGCTGTAGGCATAACGGTTGATGGGTTTAACCAAGGCAGACTCCAGCATACCCGTGTCGCGAATTCCTGAGAGCCCACCGTGTTGGTCTAGTTGACGCTTGTGGATCACCTGCACAACTTTCTGGTCAATCCAGATCGGCGATTCCATGGCTATTGGGCCAGCTGATTGAGAACAGTGCGTTCTTCGTCCATGATCACCTCGGCCAAATTTAGCTGAATGGCAAGGTCCCAGTGCTCTTCTTCTGAAAAATCAGGATCATCAAAATGGGCATTTTTCATGGCGACGGATAGGGGCATGATCCATAAGTTGACGTTCTTGTAACGTGGACTGCCATCGGGATGCTCCAGAAAGGCACATACCTTTTGATAATCCTCGTTGTCCTCGTGATAAGGAACATCAATGAATAGTTGTCCTTGGTAAGACTCGATCAAGCCGAGTACCTGCCAAGAGGCACACGGCTGCCATTCTATTTGATGGCTATCAAGAAAATCAATTAGTTTAATACGAATAGGATGCTGTTCACAAAACTCAAAACTTCCGAACTCTTCATCAGGCTCTAACTCATCATCATCGTCAAGTAGGTCACTGCTGGGTTTGCGGAATGTCACGAGCAGGACATCTCGTTTTAACCGACGTGCAATGGCATCAATATGGTGGATCAGCATGTTGTTTTCTTCTGCGACCATTGTCGCATCAACTTGCCAGAAATCGCTGGTTATGATGTCCCATCATGGCGACATATTGGGTCGTTTTGAATCAAACAATTTGGACCCACATGTACGAATGGCTAGTTGCTAACCAGTTGGGCTCTTTGAGAACTTGGACCGTGGTCTCGTCCATCTGAATCACCCCATACGACAACATACTGGTCCCGTATGACGTAACATATTGATTATTATAGTTTTGGTGGAGATGAACGGATTCGAACCGATGACCCCCTGCGTGCAAAGCAGGTGCTCTCCCAACTGAGCTACACCCCCAACACATCGACTCTTAGTAGAACTCTGGGGAGAGAACACTTGGCAATAAAGAAGACCAGATGGTAGGAGACAAACAAAACACCGGGGGCTACGCTATCACAAAGCCGAACCGATTGTCAATGGTAGCGAAGGGGGGACTTGAACCCCCGACCTACGGATTATGAATCCGCCGCTCTAACCAGCTGAGCTACCCCGCCACATTTGCCACCCCCTGCGGCGCACATCCTAATGTGTTGTGAGGGTGCTTGTCAACCTGTTTTTTGTCGATGATTGCTCCTTGACGCGGCGCCCCTACTAGTAGAGAATGGCGGGCGCGATTCATTATTGAAATATTAAACTTCTTTACATGAGAAAGGGCAGGTGTTATGGCGGTCCGTATCCGGTTGCAGCGCAGAGGGTCTAAAAAGCGTCCAGTTTATGCCATTGTGGCAGCAGAACAGACCATGCCCCGCGATGGGCGGTTTCTGGAAAAACTGGGGGTCTATGATCCACGTCAGGAGAGCCATAAGGCTACCGTTCGCAGTGAGCGGGTAGCTTATTGGTTGGGAGTGGGTGCCAGGATGAGCGACACGGTCGCGGCGGTGTTGAAACGGGAGGGGTTGTTGCCCGCCGCCCAGACGGCTGATGCCCAAGCCGGATGAGCGGTGTCTGCTAGACGACCGATGGCTGGTAGTCGGTCAGGTTGTCGCTGGCTTTGGTATCCGGGGGGCGGTGCGGGTGCGCGTCATTCTGGAGCAGCCCGAGCAGCTGTTAGCCGTCCCAGTTTGGCACATTGGTGCTGTTGAGACTGAGCGTGCGCCGGTAAAGTTGCTTTCTGGTCGCTTGCAGGGGACGGTATTAATTGCCCAACTAGAAGGGGTGGTGACACGCAACCAGGCCGAGAGCCTAGTTGGGCAGTCGTTGTGGTTGCCACGCTCGCAGTTACCAGCCCTAACGGATGGGGACGAGTTTTACTGGTGTGATCTGATTGGCTGTCGGGTACAGACCGAAACGGGGGAGGAGATTGGCGCGGTCGTCAGCATGATGGCCACCGGTGCCAACGATGTCCTGGTCGTCAATGACGATGCGGGTGACGAGCGGCTGTTGCCCCTGACCGCTGAGGTGGTGCGCCACGTCGATGTCGTTGAGCGGTTGATAAAAGTTTGGTTGATGCCTGGGTTATGACCGTTTAGATAGAGTTATGCACATTACCGTCGTGACGTTGTTCCCTGACATGCTGGTGGGTCCACTCGGTGGCTCGCTGCTGTCGAGGGCGCGTCGTAGCGGTGTCCTGTCGATCGACTTGGTGCAGTTGCGTGATTTTGCCAGCGGCCGTCACGGCCAAGTGGATGATGTACCGTATGGAGGCGGTCCAGGAATGGTCATCAAGGCGGACGTGGTGGCGCGGGCGCTGGATGAGGTGTTGGGCCGTCGCCCAGGTCATGTGGTCTATCTGTCACCCCAGGGGCACAGGTTGACGCAACAAGATGGTCGGCGACTGGCCATGTTGGAGCACTTGGTGTTGCTGTGTGGCCACTACGAGGGCATTGATGAGCGGGTCATTGCTGCTCGGGTCGATGAAGAGATCTCGATCGGTGATTTTGTGTTAACTGGTGGCGAGATTCCAGCGCTGGTGGTAATTGACATGTTGGCGCGCTGGCTTCCTGGTGTAGTCGGGGATCGACGCAGCGTTGAGCAGGATTCTTTCGCTACCGAAGCGGGGGGATTGTTGGATCATCCCCATTATACCCGTCCGTTTGAATGGCAGGGGATACCACCACCAGAGGTGCTGTTGTCTGGCCATCATCGGGCTATTGAGGAGTGGCGACGGCGGCAGTCTTTGTTGCGCACATTAATTCGGCGCCCTGATCTGCTGGCCGACGCAGCCTTGAATCGGGCAGAGAGCACGCTATTGACGGCGTTAGCGCAGCTTCTGGACGAGATAGGTGGGGGGGAGTAAGGTTTTGGTAACGTCATTGGCAAGGATACGATAATTATGAATATACTTCAACAATTTGCAGCGGATCAGATTGATCGGGAAGTACCTCATTTTAGCTCTGGGGATACGCTGCGGGTGCATGTCAAGGTGGTCGAAGGCAGTCGTGAGCGCATCCAGGTCTATGAGGGGGTGTGTATTGGCCGCCACAATGACGGGATTAGCTCCACTTTCACCGTGCGTAAGGTTTCTTTTGGTGAGGGAGTGGAGCGTATTTTTCCGCTTTATTCTCCCAGGGTAGAAAAAATCGAGGTTGTGCGTCGTGGTGATGTGAGACGCGCTAAACTCTACTATCTGCGCGGTCGTTCTGGTAAGGCAACCCGTATCCGCGAAAAAAGGGATGATCGCACCGATCCGCGTCGTTGATATGACGGTATAAGTCAAGCGGCATGATTAAAAAGCTGTCTGTGGCCAAGGGGATTTATTGGGTAGAAATCCCCGCCGCTGACTTACGGATTTTGTGTGGTTGTCCCATGGATAGTGTGAAGCACTTGATTAAGTGCGGTCTCATTATCGCCACCGAAAAAAATGGGGTTCCGTGTGAGACGGGACCGAACGCCATCCTCCTGTCCGATGTGATGCTGCAAAACGGTGAGTTCTCCAATCTCGGTGAATTTCCCGTGTTGCAGATGCTCTACAAACAAGGGTTGATCCTCCCTAACCATCCCAATAATACCGGACAAAAGCCTTTGCTGATCGGTATGGCGGAGCAGGTTGATGCCCAAATGCAATATATCTATCGCGGTAATTATGGGCTGGTATCTACCGAGGAGTTGATCGCCGCTGGAGCAACTCCAGCCATGGCCCGGGAGATGATGCGGCTCAAGTTGCGGTTCGCTTTTGGTGCTATCCGTCCCACTCATGAACTCCTGGATACGTGTATCGTCGATGCCGATGCGGTGGAGATTCGTAATGGCGTCATGATTCGACGGCAGGCCCCAAATATTTACACCTTTGAATACAAAAACGAATCTGTCTTAGTCGATCTCAATCTGGCCCCGGAGGAGCGTTACGCATCGGCCTACCCTCTCAATTTTCAGCGATTACCGCGTGAGTATTTTGCTGTTATCCACTCTGGAGAGGGCGATGGCTGGGACATCAATCGGCCCAGTATGAGTAGCATTCTCATGTTTCAGGGAAAAATCTACTTGATTGATGCGGGCCCCAATCTGTTTGCCAATCTGTTAGCCCTCGGCATTGGTATCGATGAGATTGAGGGTGTTTTCCAGACTCATGCCCACGATGATCATTTCTCTGGAGTCACAACGCTGATGCGTGCTGGGCACAAGATACGTTATTTCGCCACGCCGTTGGTACGGACCACCGTAGAAAAGAAGGTTGCGGCGCTGCTCTCCGTTGAAGAAGAGCGCTTTCAAGATTTCTTCAAAATTCATGACCTCGAAGCAGACGTATGGAACGATATCGACGGGCTGGAGGTGCGTCCTGTTTATTCCCCGCATCCGGTAGAGACCACTATTTTTTATTTCCGGACTCTGTGGGAAGATAGTTACAAGAGTTATGCGCATTGTGCCGATATCGTGTCATTGGATGTGTTGCGGGGAATGATTGTCGATGATCCCGACCGGCCCGGGATTGATCAAGCCTATTTTGACCGCATACAAGCAGAGTATTTGGCCCCTGTTGATCTTAAAAAGCTCGACATAGGGGGCGGCATGATCCACGGTGTCGCACGGGACTTTAAGGAAGACCGTTCTGGACGCATCCTGTTAGCCCACACAGCACGTGAATTGAGCCACCAGGAGAAGGAAATTGGCTCCAATGCCCCCTATGGCATGGTCGATGTGCTTATTTCTGGGCAGTCTGATTTTTCCAGAAGATGTGCTTTTAGCTTCTTGCAAGAGGCTTTCCCCACCATTCAGCTGCATCACCTACGGATGTTGATCAACAATGCCATCGTGGACTTTAGCCCAGGCATGCTGCTTCTCAAAGAAGGGCAGGTACCAGCGCAGATCTATCTCATTCTAACGGGTATGGTAGAGAAGATTTGCACCAGGAACGATAGTTATTCCAGGCTCTCCAGTGGTGTCATGGTCGGGGAATTGACCGGCCTCTACGGATTACCGTCCGATGCCACCTACAGTGCGGCCTGTTTTGTCCGCGCCTTACGTATTCCCGTGGCCCTTTATGAAGAGCTGGTCCATCGTAACAACCTGATGGTGCGGATTGAGAAGACGACTGACCAGAGGGCTTTCCTCGAATCGACCGATCTTTTTGCCGAAGGGGTGTCCCAACAGACGCTGGGACGTATCATGGACGCCATCCAGATCCGCCATTTTGAGGGAGGCGAGCTGCTTTCCTGTAAAGATTTGGCCGCCCTTAATCTAATTTATTCTGGTCAGATTGAGCGTTCTGTTAGTGGAGAGCGGGTCGGCGTGCTCGCGGCGCGCGATTTTTTTGGCGAAGAGAATGCCATCTTTAATACCCCCTGTCTGTTTCGTTTAACCACATTGGAGCCGGTGGTAACGTTCCAAATTCCAGGGGAGTTGGTTCAGAACATCCCCATTGTCCGCTGGAAGTTGTTCGAGGCTTACCTAAACCGTGCTATGAAGGTGGTCCACTCAGGGGATGGTAAGGGTAGTTTTCGCTGGAACACAGTGTTCAATATCCGGATCTTGGAAATGGATACTCACCATAAAAAACTGGTTCAGATCGCTAACGCCATTATCGAGCTGCTGCGTTCGGGGGAGGATCGGGGCTCGCTTGAGTCTGCTTTCGAGACCTTAGTAGACTACACGGAGCACCACTTCATTGCGGAGGAACAGTTGATGGAGCGGTACGGCTATCCGGCGCTTAGGGCCCACCAAGAAAAGCACCGTTTACTTACCAGTCAAGTTTTAAGATATCGTGAGCGTCTCAATAAAAGCGAAGATTTACGGCAACACGATTTTAAGGGCTTTTTTACCGATTGGCTGGTCAAACACATCCTCAGTGAAGATCGCCGTTACGGTACTTTTCTCAACGCTCAGGGCATTTACTGACACGCATTGCCAGATTGAAATATGAGCGCTTGTGTGCTCAATGCCAGCCATGGCCAAAGATCAGCTCAAAGGTCACCGGAATGGCAGCTGTCGGAGTGGCAACGCCTTGTTGAGCACGGTAGCACTGCTCCACCTCGGACCAGAAGGAACGACCCGGGTAACTGCTCCTGTCGCGGGCATGGTAGGGATTGACCGATCCCATGCGGCGTAACCGTCGCAACAGGCCAATCACCGATGGCGCTGAGACGGTCACACTGTCGCGGTCCAACACTATTAATCGTAGACCTGACCCGTTCATCATCTGCCCCAGTTCGCTCAGAGCGGGCAGGGGCAACAAACGCGAGCCAGCCTGGCCGCAGCGATTTTGATCGACTGTGGTAAGTGCTTGACGTAATTCCGGCAACGATTCCGATCCCAGCGTACTCAGCAATAACAGCCCATCTGGGCGCAGCAGTCGTCGCCAGCTGCGCAGTAGTGCCCGTCTATCTGTCGACCAATGCCAAGCCATGTTGGAGAGAATGAGGTCAAATCCACCCGTGGGCAACGGTAACCGGTGATCAGCTACCAGTGCCAATCGGCTGCGCCGTGCCGCCGCCAAGCTGCGCTGATCCAGTCCCAACTGGACGATCTCGGCGTCAAGGTAGCGCTGTTGCAACAACTGGGTGACGCGACCGCTACGGCAGCCATGGTCAAGAATGCGATGCGGCGCTAAGCGAATATCATCCAACCGCGCCACCAATTCATCGGCAACGCGGCGCAGCGGCTCGATATCCGCCGCCACACCGGTAGTCGTGCGGCTCCAGCCGCACCGTATCCCAGCGGCATTCATGGGGTTGATTTCTGGAGTTACAACCAGCACCGGTCAACGCACCGATTGTACATCGCCACCCAAACAGTCTTTGCTAACATCTCGTCTATATCCTCCAAGTCCGCCGGTTCTAGAATCGCTCCGGATCGTACTCCTTGGGGAGGCGCTACGCAAGCTATTTATACCGCTCAGCCACTCCAGATCAGCCCATCGCCGCGTCGGCCCTCTTTATCAAGGGGTAACGTTCAGACTACGGCCAAACAGGACGCCACCCTGTACGCAGCAACATCCTTGTTTTTTCAGGAATCGTGCAAAATCAGTGAATCACGTACCACCCGCGTAGCGGGTGGTTTGATGAAGGCCCTTATAAGGG
>JADGCM010000081.1 GCA_015228995.1 Magnetococcales bacterium | reverse complement strand
TGGAAGGGTGCAGCAAGCGAGTGGCGGGACGGATGAACATGAAAATTGCGAAGGCTAGGCAGTTGCTGGATAAGACCAACGAGGAGCGCAATGCCTTCGTGACCCAGCTCTATCGCAAATTTCCGACGCAGCGCACCTATTACGATCTGCTGATCAACTCCGACGTATTCACGTCAGAGCAGGCGGCACGGGTTATTCTGACTGCGGCGCAGCAGATGGGTCTAATAGCTGCTGTGCCTGTAGTGATGAACGGACCAGCGGGTGAATCGCCGCTCGCTGAAATCCCATCTTGATGGCTTGGTCGTGTAGTTGGTCAAACCATTCTGGGGGCCAATAGCGGTCAACCGGGTGGTGCTGGGGTGACGGGCGTAGGTATTGACCAATGGTCAATCGCGTCACCCCCACTCGGTGCAGGTCGTGCAAAACGGCTAGTAATTCATCCCAGCTTTCCCCTAGACCGACCATCAGTCCCGATTTGACCATGATCGGACGGGGAGAGGGGTGCGCCGCCGCCTGTTGCAGCAGTCGCAAAGAGTAGTGGTAGTTAGCCGCTGGGCGAACGGTCGGGTACAGGCGTGGCACGGTTTCGATGTTGTGATTGAGCACCTCCGGTGCGGCGGCCAGCACTGCGTCGAGTGCCATCGGTTTATCGCGAAAATCAGGGATCAATACTTCAATGGTTACCCCGGGGGTGGTGGCACGAATGGCTTGAATTGAGGCGACAAACTGTCCCGCTCCCCCATCAGGCAGGTCGTCACGATCGACTGATGTCACAACGACGTGGCGCAGCCCCAACTCTCGTACCGTATCGGCCAGCCGTTGTGGTTCATCGTCATCTGGCGGTCGCGGGCGCCCGGTCTGGACGTTACAGAAGGCACAACGTCGCGTACAGATGGTCCCCAGGATCATAAAGGCGGCCTCGCCGTCGCTCCAGCAGCGATCCCGATTGGGACACAACGCTTCCTCACAAACGGTGTGGAGCCGATGTTGGCGAAAGCGTCGTTGCAAGGCCAGAAATTCCGGCGATGCTGGAGGCCGGACTTTCAGCCAGACCGGTTTGCCCCCCATAGCCATCAGCTTTCCTCAATACCGATTTTGGAGAAAAATTTCTTGCGGATTTTTCGATCAAAAGTCTCCCACTTGATGTGGGCCAAATCAGCGTCGTCGTGGCCGGATAAAAAACCGAGCTTAATTTCAAAACCACCGGCCATGGTTTTGCCGCCACCATAATAGCCCCCTTCCTCAGAGCGTCCCAACGCCTCTTTCAGAAATACATCGGGTGATAGTGTGTTTTTGGTGGTACGCAATGAACCGTGAATCACCTCATCGCCATCGGCATTGATGACGATGCCATAAACAACAACTGTATGTACAGTTTCCTCAGTAAGCAAGAAATCAGCTGCTTGTGGAATAGCATCGCGTTCATCGGAGCGCAGGTAGCCAACACCGGAAAAGCAGAAATTTTCGCGAATAACTCGGTTAGCTAACGCAACACGGATCACCTCCATTACTTTATGACTGCGCTGCTGGTGCATAATTTCAATCAATATATCCGGGTAGACAAATGGTTGCAGGTAAGCTGCCGATGCAAAATCGAGTGCTGTCGCATGAATCATCGAACCGGTATCGGAGACGATGCCATGCATCAATGCCGTTGCTAACTTGCGGTGTTCTGGCTTGGCCATTTTTAGCGACAATATCCCCTCCGACAGGTAGTGAGTCAAAATGGCGGCACAAGAGCCCACCGTCGGGCGTATATCTATAAATAATGGTTCTAAACGCTCCTGATCGGCGTGATGATCAATGACTGCTAAAACGGGCACTTCAGCGATTTCTAGCAGTTCGGTTAGGGTGGAGGTGGTGCCCTGATTATCGACAAAAACGGCGGAATGATAACGCCCGCGTGGGATCGGTTTGTCATGATCCCACCATAATAAATCAATTCCTAATAGATGGATTAAGGCAATATTTTCCTGATGGCTAATCCGCCCACCATAGAGGATGTCACTTTCAATGCCAAACAGCTCAGCAATGGCACGGTAAGCCATCGCGCAGGAAATGGCGTCTGGGTCGGGAAAATCCTGTAAGACGATGGCATGCCGTTCGCCCTCACGTTCCCGTAACAACTCGGCCAGTCCACTGACCAGTTTGTCTTTGATTTCGTGTGCCATGAGTCAGACGTCTCCTCGTACGAGCTGCTTCTGTCGCCGAAGCTCAGAGGCAATGAAGGGTGCACGGATCTCAAGATACGTGAGATCGATACCGCCAGCGTACGGTCCAAGCCGATAGCGGTTGGCGTACTCCTCACGTTCCTTGATGCATAGCCGCTGATTGAGTAAGGGAATCGTGGCTTCAATACGCGACCACTCAGCCCGCGGGGCTGCTGAGCCCCGCTCGACGCAAAAGGTATTCAGGTTGAGCGTGAACCAGCCAACATCGATCGCGAATGGGTCGACAAACGTAAGCAGCGCACCCTTCTTGGAATTGATGATGGCAGCACAAAGACGATAATTCGCCCACTCATAAACGTGGCGCCAATCATAGGACTTCGGAATGACGTGGTCAACGGTCGGGTTCCCCGTTGCATGGTGGATATACATCGCTAAATAGGCACAGCGATGTTCATACGCGATGAGCATCTCAGGAAGTGCTTCACGCCAGTACGGCGGAAACGCCTCAGCGGGGATCTCCCGCTCCTGGTTGGCGATTTTTTTTCGTTTCGGTCCAGGCCGATTCAATTTTGGTTGGCGACCGACTAACTCATCAATGGCCGAGCGTCCAGGCTGTCTGACTTTGGCATGGAATGTTGCCGGTTCCGGTGATGGTGTGACTGGGATCATTCCTGTTTCTCCAGCGCGATAGCTTTCTTGCTCTGTTGGACGAAGTAACCCCAGCGAACCCAGAAGGGGTCGATATCGGGAAGACCTGCTTCGCGCAATTGCTTGTCGGCGGCGTTGATCTGCTCTGGGGACGGGTGGTTCGCACTGAGTACGCCATGAGCTGCGCGTACCGCTCGCTCACCTTCGAGCGAACGTGGTTCAGCGAGATCGAACGCCTCGCTCGTCAGCCAGTTGCCGACCTCACCGAGTCGAACAAATGGACGTTTGCGGAGTTCAACTTTCTGACCTTCAAGGTCGAGATCAAACCAAGCATCCAGCTCAGTATCAAACAAGGGCTCGACCGATGCGAGTACGAGCGGCGAGTGTGTTGCCGCAATGAGCTGAACAGATGCGTTAGCATCGTCGGTCAGCGTTTGCACGACCTTGAGGAGCGCAGGGACAACGGCGCGCTGCCAGCGTGGATGTAAATGTGCTTCTATCTCGTCGAACAACATCACCACGCGTGACGAGGGGGGCTGTCCCAGCTGCTTTGACGCAATGAGGTGTTCGCGCCACGCCCAGGAGAGCATGTATGCCAGTGCGGTGATGCGGCGGACTCCGAGAGAAGCATACAGGATAGGAACCTCTTGGCCATAGCCCATGCGAACAGTGGGGATGTCTCGCGCATCGTTGATGGATAACCTCGCGAAACTGTCGCCGGGCTTTAGGTTGTCCTCACCAAACGCTGGTGTGAGCAAGGCGAGCACCGAAGCCATACGCCTTGCATCATCGCCGCGTTCGCGGATCCAAGATGCCCAGTCGGCGACGAGTCCATTGCTTACTTGTGTCGGCTTGTCGTCAACAATGACCCGCAGTCCGTCCCAAACTTCCTTTGGGCTGAAAATATACGCCGGGAGGCGGTCTTGAATGTCGATATTACCCTTTTTTTTCCAATAGTTTCGGGCAGGGTCCCAGACGGCGAAGCTGCCATCTGCCAGCGCATAAATAACCAGCCCTGGATTCCAAGGACGACCTGCTTTGCCGAGCCATGACTGTTCATCGGCTACGTAGGAACTTTCGTATTCGAGGTGTCCTCCCTTGCTTTCGACACCGAACTTGATGGTGGCTTTTTGGCTGGCATTCGTGGGACGCGCCGAGTAGCCCGACGTCAGGTTTTCGTTCAGATCCTGGGGCCATTTCCGCGTTAGCGCCCACCACGCCATATCAAGGAGGAAACTTTTACCGAGTCCGTTGTCTCCCGTGATGATATTAAGCCTTGATGCAAGCTCCATCTTCATCTCGGGCGCTGGACCGACGTTTTTTAGATGAAGAGACTCAATCATTGGGTTTACCCGTCTTTAAGGGATGTTACTAAGGCCGGCATATCTATCTTGTCGTTACTATTACGGGGCAGTTGGGTTCTGGCATGGAACCATTTAGGGATGGCATAGTCGGGTAGGATTCCTTGCAGTTGTTGGCGTAGGGCATCGCTGTCCAGCGGCGCAGCTGTTTCGATAAAGGCGTGCAAGTCCCCCGCCACCAGGGTGCTACAGGCGGCTGCGAAACCGCAGCGGCGGAGGGCATGGTTGACCTCATCCAATTCCAGACGGTGGCCATGGATTTTGACTTGATGGTCAAGACGGTGGCGAAAGTAGATTTGGCCATCGATCTGGGTGCAGCAATCGCCAGTAAAATAGGCTGGTTGTGCCACTCCATCAACAGACAAAGTGCGAAAGACGCGGGCCGTTTCGCCTGGGTTGCGCCAGTAGCCACGGGCCAGTTGCGGGCCGGTGATTACCAACTCCCCCTCTGCTGTCAGATGGGTGGCCATGCCGGCAATGGCGTCGCCAATGGCCAAGGTGCTGCGGGCGAACTGTTGGTAGTTGTCGCGCTGGAGCGGTAACAGGGTGCAAGAAACGGTGGCTTCGGTGGGGCCGTAAGTGTTGTGTATTTGCAGCTCCGGTCGAGCCGTAAAGAGGGCTTCGACGTGGTGCGGCAAAAGAGGCTCGCCGCAGAAGGTGGCCAACCGCAACGAGGACAAATGATCGCTGGTTAGTTGTTGCGATTGCAACATCAGGTCGACCACACTGGGGACCGAATTCCAAATGGTCAAACCATGGCGACGGATGGCCATGGCGGGCAGCAGTCGATCCTGTCGGCTGGTCAATGGCAACAGAGTAGCGCCACCGCATAGAGCGCCATAAATATCGAGCACGCTTAAATCGAAGGCGATGTTAGGATGTTGCGACCAGCGATCAGAGGGGGTCACCGCCATGGCCGATAATGCCCAAGCGACGTAATGATTCAGCCCCTCACGTGGGATCATCACCCCTTTAGGAATGCCGGTTGAGCCAGAGGTAAATAGGACATAAATGAGATCATCGGCGGGGCGCGGTGCTGATAACGGCGTGGGCAGGGGCGCCGCACAGTCAATCCAGCCCACGAGTGAGGGCAGGGGGGACGTCAATTCCTGACGCAATGCCGCTGTGGTGATGATAATTTCTGGGTCAAATTGGGCGGCTACCAGCTGTTGCCGGGCTTGGGGGGCGGTGACGTTAGTGGGGGCGTAATAACCCCCCGCCGCCGCTGTGGCCAACATAGCGGCATAAGCGTCAGCCCCTGCCGGTAGATGGATTAATACCCGTGGATGGGCAATGCCAAATGCCGCCAATGCAGCGGCCCAGCCCATGACCCGTTGCTGTAAGTCGGCATAACTGTGGACACGACCGCCCTCAATGACCGCTGGGTGTTCCGGTTGTTGACGACACTGCTGTAAAAAATAGTCGATAATATCCGTCATATTTTTGTCTTCAATCTTTCCTGCACACAAGTGCTGGTGAGCTCTCCATGCAGACCTCACCCCCTTATGTCCCCCTCTCCATGAATGGCGAGGGGGAGACATGATACCATTTTTACTCCCCTCTCCATTTATGGAGAGGGGCTGGGGGTGAGGTTCATGCGGGTGCTTATTTCACTCCCGGAAGATGTGTGCATAAGGGTAGCCTTGCGGGAGAGGTCGGGTGATGGGATTAACCCGTCAACAGTATCATCCGATCATCCCGCATGATACCACCACTGCCCATCGGGCCAAAGGTCATGTCAACACTGCCATGGATCGGGCTGCTATAACTCTGCAACGCCCGCGACAGGCTCGCTGCCGCAACGGTGACGACCAAGGCACCGGAGGCTTTGCTAACATTACCCGCTAAATCGGTCTGAATGGCTTTGATAGCAGGATATCTCCCTGCTGGCAAGGTATCGGTGACGGCAACACTGGCCCAGCTGCCAGTCTCATCGACTGTCAGGGTAGCGCCGATCGGCTCGCCCGCATCCACGCGGTTGTTACTATTGGTATCGTTGAAGAGGATGAGACTGGCCCCGGCCTCACCTCTACCACTCACCATTTTAGTCGATGGGCTATAGCCCAGTTTAGCCGGGGCCGCCGGGGCAGTGCCATCCACTGTAACCACCAACGCTGCATCTGAGACTGGGCCGGTATTACCCGCCACATCGGTCTGTTGGGCCCGCAACTCATGCCGACCATTGCTGATTTTAGTCAGGGTAATGGACCAACCACCCGTAGCATCCGCAACACCGGTACCGATGCTCTTGTTGTTTTCCAGCAGAATAATGCCCGTCCCTAGCTCACTACCAGCCCCCGAGATCACCAACCCAGCCGTCTTGTTGGTGATGAAGCTATCGTCTTCCAGCCTAGTCGCACCAGCAATCGCCAACTCGGTCGGTGCCGCTTCTGGCCCTTCTTGATCCACCACCAATAGGAATGGCGCTGAGGGTCCGCTATCGCCATCCTTAGTGGTCTGAGTGGCAGTGATGCTATAGTCACCGGAGGTCAAAGAGAGATCGGTCTTCCACAGCCCCTTCGATACCGAAGCGGTGGCAAATTCCTTATCGTCGATAAATATATTGACCCGAGTCGCACCGCTGCTGGCGGTACCCGACAAGGTCAAGTTCTCACCCTTGGCAGTGATGTTGTCACTCTTAGAAACACCGGTATCGTCATCGGTGGCCAGATCAAAACCACCCGGGGTGGTGACGGTAACCGTCAACGCCGTCGCCGCTACTTTACTGACCATACCGGCCAAACTGGTCTGGAAGGCCCGCACGGTATTAGTACCACCAGACAGGTTGACACTGGCAGACCAGGTTTTATCCGCAGCAACCTCGGCGGTGGCTAACAGCTCGCCCGTGTCCATCTTGCTGTTTTTGTTGATGTCGTTAAACAGGGTTATCATTGCCCCAGTGCTGCCCGTGCCGGTGATTTCCACTCCCACACCGGTCAATAACGTCTGGCTAGTACCGATCAGCCCATTGACCTGCATGCCAGCCGGAGCGGATGGCACGCTGGCATCTACCGTCACCAGTAGCCCTTCTGACTTGGCGCTGACGCCGCCATCACCCACCTGGGTTGCCATGAAGCTATGCTCCCCATTGCCCAAGCTGGCGATTTTGACACTCCAAGCCCCGGCAGCGGTAGCAGTGGTGGTACCGACCGCCTTGGTGACCCCCTCCTCAAACAGAGTCACTTTGGTGTTAGCAATCGCCCCGGTACCGGTGATGGTCAACGCCTTATTTTTGCTAGTAATCCCATCGCTCAGGGTCTCCGGCATCGCCGCAATACCGGTATCATCAGTTGCCAGCAGAGTCGGCGCCGGTGGCGGATCCGTCGGTTGAATCTCAATCACTTTCAGGTTCAATGGCGCTGATGCCGAACC
>JADGCM010000080.1 GCA_015228995.1 Magnetococcales bacterium | reverse complement strand
CCCCCTCTCCCACAAGGGGAGAGGGGGAGGCATGATGCCGTTTTTACTCCCCTCTCCATTTATGGAGAGGGGTTGGGGGTGAGGTTTCATGACCTGGCTACGTACTCTTCCATGATGTGTGTATGGGGTAGCCCACAGGTAGAAAGGATGAAGAAGCTGCTTCATTCTCCCCCTCTCCACCTGTGGGAGAGGGGGTCGGGGGGTGAGGGGGAAGACGGAGGCTGTCCCGCCTTAAGTGGGCATCGCCCCAGGAAACATCTGAAATTGTGCAAGGGGTGCCTGCACAAATGACTGACATCATCCCGCTGCCCATCGAGCAGGCCCTCCATGAGTTATAATACCTACAGCGAAAATCAGCTGGTTGAGCAACCCGCCCTCGGACTGCTGGCCGATCTGGGCTGGCAGACGCTAGCGGCCCTGGAAGAGCGCTTCGGAGCCAGTGGTGCCCTGCAACGGGAGACCAGCAGCGAGGTGATATTGACCGCCCGCTTGTATCAGGCCCTGGCCCGCCTCAACCCCCAACTCCCCGCTGACGCCCTCACTATCGCTGTCGACGAACTAAGCCGCGACCGTTCGGTCATGAGCTTGGTAGCGGCCAATCGGGAAATTTATCGGCTGCTTAAAGAGGGGTTGCTGGTTTCTCTGCCCGACCGGGAACACGGCGGCCAGAAAAGTGTGCGGCTGCGCTTGGTTGATTGGGAGAATCCGGAGAACAACGACTTCCTGGCGGTCAATCAGTTTGCCATCACCGGTAGCCGCTACAGCTGCCGTCCGGACTTGGTGGGTTTCGTCAATGGCTTACCCCTAGTGGTGATCGAGTTCAAGCGGCCGGGTGTTGCCGCCCGCGCCGCCTTTGATGAAAATCTGAGCCGCTACAGGGAACAGATCCCCGCCCTGTTCTGGTACAACGCTTTGCTCATCGCCTCTAATGGTAGCGACAGTCGCGTTGGTTCCCTGACGGCCGATTGGGGACGTTTTTTTGAGTGGAAACGCATCGAACGGGAGGAGGAACCGCGCCGGGTCTCCCTAGAGGTTATATTGAAGGGGGTCTGCGATCCGGCCCGCTTGCTGGATCTGGTGGAAAATTTCACCCTCTTTTCCGAACACAAGGCGGGGCTGGTCAAGATCATCGGCCAGAATCACCAGTATCTGGGCGTCAATAACGCCATCGCCTCCATGCGGGCAGCACGGCGTGATGGCCATGGCCGTGCCGGGGTGTTTTGGCAGACACAAGGCAGCGGTAAGAGTTTTTCGATGGTTTTTTTTGCCCAAAAGGTGCTGCGTAAGTTGGCGGGTAACTGGACCTTCGTGGTGGTGACCGACCGGGTGGAGCTGGACGAGCAGATCGCCAAGACTTTCAAGGTCGCTGGAGCGGTGAGCGAGGCCGAAAGCGACCATTGCCACGCTGGCAGCGGTGCTCACTTGCGGCAATTACTGCGTGGCAACCATCGTTATATTTTCACCTTGGTGCATAAGTTCCAGAGCACGGAACAGCTTTCTGATCGCACCGATGTCATCGTGCTTACCGACGAGGCCCACCGTAGCCAATATGATACCCTGGCCCTCAACATGCGCGCCGCCCTGCCGAAGGCAATTTTCCTCGCTTTTACTGGTACGCCCCTCATTGCTGGGGAAGAGCGCACCCGCGAGGTGTTTGGTGATTACGTCTCCATCTATGACTTTCAGCAATCGGTGGCGGATGGGGCGACGGTGCCGCTGTTTTATGAAAACCGCACCCCGGAGTTGCAGCTGGTCAACCCAGATCTGAACGAGGCGATCTACCGGCTAATTGAGGATGCGGAGCTTGATCCAGAGCAGGAGAGCAAGCTGGAACGGGAACTCGCACGCCAATATCACCTGCTCACCCGTGATGATCGGCTGGAAACCGTGGCCCAGGATATCGTCCGCCACTTTCTGGGCCGTGGCTTTATGGGCAAGGCGCTGGTGGTCTCAATTGACAAGGTCACCGCCCTCAAGATGCACGACAAGGTGCGGCAACACTGGCTGGCGGCCAGCCAACAAGTTAACGACGAACTTGGCCGTGCCGACCTTACACCCAGCCGTCGGGCCGAGCTGTTACAGCAGCTTGATGTCCTCTCCACTACGGAGATGGCGCTGATCGTCTCACCCGGCCACAACGAAATCGCCCAGATGCGTAAGCTGGGGCTGGAGATCGAACCACACCGCCAGCGGATGAACGAATCACAGCCACCTTTAGACGAAAAATTCAGAGATGCTCAGGATCCGTTACGGCTGGTCTTCGTCTGCGCCATGTGGCTGACCGGCTTCGATGCCCCGAGCTGCTCGACGGTCTACCTGGATAAACCGATGCGTAACCATGCCCTGATGCAGACCATCGCCCGTGCCAACCGGGTCTTTCCTGGCAAGCACAGCGGCTTAATTGTGGATTATGCCAACGTTTTTACTTCCTTGGAAAAGGCTTTGGCGATCTATGGTGCTGGTGATGGTGGCCAGAACCCGGTCAAAGACAAGCAACAGCTGGTCGAGGATCTGCGCCAAGCCGTGGCCGAGGCGACGGCATTTTGCAACGCCCAGGGAATTGCCCTTGCAGAGCTGGAGCAACTGGCTGCTGGTGATGGCATGGAACGGTTGCAACGTCTGGAGGATGCCATTAATGCCCTCATCTCGCCTGACTCCATGCGCAGGGATTTCTTCAGCCACGAACGGCTGCTGTCCACTCTGTATCGTGCGGTTAAACCCGATACCGTGGCGTTGGAATTTGCGGACCGGGTGGCTGCCATCCATACCATCGCTGCCGCTATGCGCGCTAAACTCAATCTGGGATCGCCGGATATTAAGCGGGTGATGGGGAATATCAATACCCTGCTGGATGATTCCATCACCGGCATGACTATCTGCGAGCACGGGCCACCCGCCCTGGATCTATCCAAGATCAATTGCGAGGCCTTAGCCCAGCGCTTCCGACAGTCGCGCCACAAGAACACCGAGCTGGAGCAACTCAAGGCCGCCATCGGTGCTCGGTTGGAACAATTGATCCGCCTTAACCGCACCCGCGCCGATTTTGCCCAGAAATTCACGCAGCTGATCGACAGCTACAACGCTGGCAGCCGCAACATTGAAGAGCTGTTTCACAATCTGCTGGAGCTGAGCCGCAGCCTGAACGAAGAGCAAGAGCGGCACGTCCGCGAAAACATGAGCGAGGAAGAGCTGGTTGTTTTCGACATCCTTACTCGTCCCGCACCGGATTTGAGCCCGGAGGAACGTGCCATCGTCAAGCAGGTGGCACGGGTATTACTGGAACGGCTCAAACAACTGCTGGTTTTGAATTGGCGTCAAAAGGCGATGTCCCGTTCACAACTCAAGCTGACTATTGAGGATATGCTTGATTCCGGCCTGCCAGCTGCGTACACGCCTGACATTTATGAGTTGAAGTGTGCGGTCATATTCGAGCATTTTTACGAAAGCTACCCTGAACGCAACAGCAGCGTTTATGGAGCGGCGGCGTAATAGGAGCAACAAAATGGCTACCTTGACTTTAGAGTATTAGCCAAAAACAGTATGAGTAGGAAAGTCTCGCAGTGCCGTAGCCACCCTAACAACCAGTATCGCTACTGGTAATAACCTGCCATGCTTGCCGGTAGCGTTGTAGCCGCTGCCAATCTTGGTCGGTAAGGGGATGAGCCAGCCGAGTGGTATCCATGTTATCGCGCAAATCAGCCAACTTGACTCGGCACGCCAACGGATGGGGGCTAATACGCTGGATATAAGCCTCATATTCTTCATCCGTGCGACGCGTCAGGTGGTCAATCGCCTCCATTACTGTCGCGGGAAAGCCCTCATCGCGTAGTTGCTCCAGTGTGAGGGTCGTGTCCTCAATCACATCGTGTAAAACAGCCACCATACGCTCCAGATCGGTATCCATCTGTAGCATCAGCCGTAACGGATGTAATATGTAGGGCGCACCCGCCCTATCGCACTGGCCACGATGTGCCGCAACAGCCATGTCGATGGCCCGCCCTAGAAGCTGACTGCTGCTTTGTTGCTGCCGTTCAGAGGCAGCCGCCGCTGTCAGCAATGTCGCAGCTTGGTCGGCTAGCGGCGTCCGCCGCCATTTGGCGGACTGCCGCACCAATGCCAGTGCCTGCGACCAGTCACCACCTGATAACAGGCATTGGCATGCCTGTTTCAGGTAATGGCCGCTTTTCTGCTCGGCATCGGCAATCAGGCACAGATCCGCACCGCACCGCTGGCAATGACTGCCGCCGGTCGTTGCTACCACTACATGACCACGACAGATGGGACAGCGGTCCATTAGGTCTCCAGATAGAACAGAATATCCGCCAACTGATCACACGGCTTCTGGAGTGCCGCACTGTCCGTATCACCTTTTTCCAATAGACTCTGAATGGCATCAATTAAATCAACTATCTCAATACGGTCTGCCTCGGTTGCTTGATCCAACAGCCGCCTCGCCTTGGTTACCAGTGCGGCAGCCTGCTGCGCCACACTATCTGTTTCAAACTGGACTTCAATCCGTGGCGGCGTGCCAGCGCTGCCACCACTGTCCGCACGATTATCCTCGGTGCCCCTTTTGTTCGACTGACCAAACAGAGCGGCCACTTGATCGCGTGACTGGGATACGTCGCGTTTTCCACCCTCCTGCTGGGTCATGGCATTATCGATGGTCACCTGTTTGGCGAGACCGGTACTTTTCTCACGGGCCGTCACCTGCAACATACCATCCAAATTCAAGTCAAATTGCACCACAATTTCGTTACCGGCGGGCACATCGCTCAGACCTTCGACCGTGAAGGAGCCGATTTGTACATCGTAGGAAACGTCCGGATGTTCACCCTGATAGACATCAATTCCCACCCTCTCTTGGCCGTCGATCATGGTCATATAAATTTCACTGCGACTGACCGGTACCGATGTGTTTTTACGGATGATCGGCGACAAAACGCCTGGACGTATGTCACCGTCTAGCATCCCAACCACACCAATGCCAAAGGTGTAGGGCGTCACATCAACCAGTACGGCGGCTGCCTTGGAACCACCCATAACACCGGCATGTATCGCTGCACCCATGGCGACACACAAATCGGGATCGATCTCACCGCGCGGGATCAAGCCAAATACCTCTTGCAGGCGCTCCCTGACCATTGGCGTACGTGTCGATCCCCCCACCAGCAAAATTTCATCAATTGCGGCCACAGTCATGTTGGCACCATTGAGGGCGGTGTGAACCGCCGCCATAGTTTCATCAATGTAGGGTTGAATCATCTCCTCGTAGTCACGACGTGACAGTTCCAAGGAGAGATGCACCGGACGCCCCTTATATTCGAGTAGATACTCCTCGTCAATTTGGACTTCGACATGATCTGATAACTGCCGTTTAGCAGCCTCTGCACAGCGGATAATACGTGCCATAGCTGAGGAAGTTGTTGGCACCTGCACCCCTTGCTGTTTAAGGTGATCCAGTAGATGCGCAACAATTTTCTGGTCAAAATCATCCCCACCCAGATGATTATTGCCATGACTGGAGACCACTTCAACCACATCGTCTTCGATGCGTACCACTGAGACGTCAAAAGTGCCGCCACCCAAGTCATATACCAATACCCGACGACTGCCGCGGTGGCCCGCCTCATAAGCCAACGCTGCTGCGGTGGGCTCATTGATAATCCGCATGACTTCAAGACCAGCAATCTCACCTGCTTCACGGGTGGCTTGACGCTGGGCATCGGAAAAATAGGCTGGTACGGTGATTACGGCCTTACGCACCGGCTGTCCCAATGCCGCCTCAGCCGTGTCACGCAGCTGCCGCAGAATCATCGCTGATATCTCTGACGGGCTGTAGCTGTTCTTTCCCAACGAGATACGGGTCGCTTCTCCCATGCGCCGCTTGATCGATTTAATAGTCCGTTCTGGGTTGGCTACATATTGGTTCAAGGCCGGACGACCGACCAACAGTGCGCCTGCATCGGTTATCCCCACAAACGAAGGGAGAATACGCTCTCCCTGTTGGTCCGTTAATACCCTGGTCTGGCCATTCTCAAAGATGGCCACTTCAGAGTTGGTCGTCCCTAAATCAATACCAACAATAATATCGTTCACGCTCTCTATACCCATTCCTTTAAGTGTTTTTACAGGACCATGTCTCTACGACTGTGACTCTTTCCTGTTGACGATAACCTCTGCCAAACGCAATACCTCGTTCCCCCAGAGGAACCCGCGCCGATATTCCTCAATGACCCTGCCCTCCTCCACGTCATCACGCCACCCGGTACCGACGGCACGCATCCGGAAGGGATCCAGTGGTTGCTCCATCACCTCAATGGGTTGTACCTGCTCCTTGGCCAACAAGGTATCCAATCGCTTGAGAATCAGCCGCTGCCCATCTTGCATACCAACAAGCCAAAAATGCTCTCCAGGCCAAACACGGCGCACCATGCGCGGAATGTGGTGCTGCTCCATAGCAGCAAGGCCTGATTCCAATCGATCTCTGATCTCCAACAAAGCCAGCATCCAGGAGCGTACCAACGCATGGTGACGTTCCTGCTCTTCGTCACGACGACGATCCAACTCGCGTTGCATCGCCTCCTGACTACTTTGCAGCAGCTCGAAGCTGGCGCGAAATTGATCCAACGCCGTTTTCACCTGACGCGACTCCAAACGCACCTCGTTACGCAGTGCTGCCAACTCGACAAAAATTTGGTAGAGATCGGTGCTCTCAGCGATGGGCGCTTCAACTCGGTCGAACATCTCATCACTGCTGTGCTCTAACAAGAGTCGAAATTGCCCCAGCAACTGCTCACGTCGGTTCGGTGCCACTGCCATCAACGCTCTCCAGGAACTTCAAAACGCGCCTCCTTCATTGAAGATGACAACAAATCCAACCAATCTTTTTTGGTCACCGGCTGCGGATGCGGTTGCTCGCGCCGCAACACAGCCAACAATAACGTCGGAAAGTCGGCTGTTTCTTTACCAAACAGACTATAGGCTATACGCCGGCGTTGATCAGAGATGGCTTCAAACGCCGCCCGAATCTCCTTAAACCGTTCTGGATGTTGCTCCGGAGAGAATTCCTTGACCCGAACCAAGTAGGCCTTGCGGATCTCCGCATCGTTTGCCTCCGCTGTTAACCCCAGGACGTCAAATGGATTCATAGCAAACCGACCTCAATTGGCGCCAAAGTACTCGTACAAAAACACATCGACAACCCGACCATGAAGTTCCTTGGGAACATTCAACCTAGCACCGATGACACCGTCTTTGAGCTGCTTTAACAAAAATTGCTTGACAACATTCCTGTTACCCCGACGCCAATTGGGCAAACTGTCATCCAGCACCATCTCAAAAGCCGCCCATAGCATCGCCTTCGCATCATCAAAATCAGGCTCATATTCGTCATCGTCATCATATTCGTCATCGTCATCATCGTACAGATAACGGCTGCCCATACCGCTCATACCCAATAACTGCTCAATGCGTGCCAACAAGGCGTAGTCCTTCATCTTGGCGGCATGCTCCCCAGCACCCATTAGCAACATGTGGTCCCCACGTGCCAGCTTACTGCTTTGCCCATCGGCTTTGGCAT
>JADGCM010000003.1 GCA_015228995.1 Magnetococcales bacterium | reverse complement strand
TGAGAGGGGAATTTGTGCAAGATCGGTTGCGTCTGATAAGTGGCCTGTTGCTGGCGTTATTTGTTGTTAGCCATTTCACCAACCATGCGCTTGGGATTATCTCCATTGAGGTGCAGGACTGGGCGGCAGTGTGGTTGACCGAGATATGGAATCATCCGCCGCTGATGTTTGTGTTCTACACCGCCCTGTTGCTCCATCCTGCTTTGGGCTTGTGGACGCTGCAGCGGCGCCGTCATCTGTTGTTGCCTACTTGGCAGCGCGCCCAAATTTGGCTGGGATTGCTGATTTTACCGCTGTTGGCTCCCCATCTGGTCAAAGCCTTGATGTTGGATGATTATTACCATGTGGATGTCAATTATCCTTTGGTTCAGTTCAGCCTCTGGGTTGCCTACGGCAGCGATGGCGTTGTCCAGGGGGTGTTGTTGTTATTGGTCTGGGCCCACGCTTCCATCGGTGTTTGGTCCTGGGCTCGATTGCACCCCTGGTATAAGCGCTGGCACTGGCTGTGGCCGCCATTGATGTGGGTTTTGGTAACACTGGCCTTGGCCGGGTATATTGCTTCTGGCTTGCATATCCGCCGGCTGGCTGACGCAGACCCAGAATTATTTAGCAGATTGGCACAGCAGACTCGATTGGCCCTAGAGATGTTGCCACCAACCCTCAATATGGCCAATTGGTTTCAGGCTGGATTGTTGGCCTTGGTATCTGCCGCCTTGATGTCACCTGTGTTGCGGCGCTACCTTTCCAGTCGGGTTGGTAACCGACCGCTATTGCGCTATGCCGACCGTCACCGCGTTCCTATTACTCCGGGCGCCACGCTGCTTGAGACCTTGCAGCAGGCGCGCATCAATCATCCCAGCTTGTGTGGTGGCCGTGGTCGCTGTTCGACTTGCCGGGTGCGGGTTGGTAGCGGTAGTGAATCGCTACTGCCGCCCAGTCCGTTGGAACGCCAGGTTTTGAACCAGATCGGGGCTCCCAGCAGCATTCGTTTGGCTTGTCAAACGAGGGCGCAGCAAGATTTATCTGCTTGGCCACTATTGAAAGCCAATGTTGGGGCGTCTGATGTGCTGGCTGCCGTTGAACAGCGCCATGGGCGTGAGATGGATGTTGTGGTGCTGTTTGCTGATTTACGTGGATTTACCTCTTTTTCGGAGCGGCGGCTGCCCTTTGATGTTCTATTCGTACTCAATCGCTATTTTCTCTTTATGGGGGAGGCGGTGGAATCATGCGGTGGCAAACTTGATAAATTTATTGGTGATGGGGTGATGGCCTTGTTTGGTCTGAATGGCGACGTTGGTCAGGGTTGCCGAGACGCCATCCGTGCTGCGGGTTCCATGGGACACAGTCTGGATCAATTCAACGCCAGTTTGGCAGAGGAGCTGAGCGAGCCGTTACGCATCGGTATCGGCATTCATGTTGGTACAGCCATTGTTGGTGAGATGGGATACGGTTCCGCACGACAGACGACAGCGATAGGGGATACCGTCAATACCGCTAGCCGTTTGGAAAGTCTAACCAAGGCGTACGATGCCCAGGTTATCATCTCCGAGGCGGTCTTTGAACTGGCGAACCTGCCCCAGGTGGACTACCCGCTCCATCAATTGGAGATTCGTGGTCGGGTCGAGCCCATGCCAGCTCGTGTGCTCTCTTCAGCAAGAGAGCTGTTGGAACTAAGTTCGGTGCTATGGAACCAAAAATAAGGAGTAAGTCCGGATGAATCTATTGGCTCAGGTGCGCCCCTGTGTCGTGGCGATGGATGGTTATGCCCCGGGTGAGCAGCCAAGAGATGGCCAACCGATCATTAAGCTCAATACCAACGAAAATCCATTCGGTCCCCCCCAGCCGGTGATAGAGGCGCTGCACGCCGCTATCAATGACGCTCTGCGCCTCTATCCAGAACCCAGCTCACGTGAAGTACGGCAGGCTGCAGCAGCGGCCTTTGGTCTGGACGCTGACCAAGTGGTGGTTGGCAACGGCTCGGACGACCTACTGACCCTACTCATGCGTACCTTTATTGCGGTCGGTGATGGGGTAGCGGCTCCTGATCCCAGTTACACCCTTTACCCGGTCTTGACCCAGTTACAGGAGGGGCTATTTCACGCCGTCCCGTGGCAAAATCAGCTCGATTTGCCCATTGAAGGGCTGTTAGCGAGTGGCGCTAAATTAATTTTGATTGCTCGTCCCAATGCCCCCACCGGACATGCGGTACCTCTGGAGCAAGTGGCGCAGCTATGTGCCGCCACCACAGCCATCGTGGTATTGGATGAGGCTTATGTCGATTTTGCCGATGACAATGGCCTCCCTTTGATGGCCCGCTATGAAAATCTGGTCATCACGCGCAGCTTTTCCAAATCACTATCGTTGGCCGGTTTGCGCATTGGCTTGGGATTTCTACCCACAGTGCTGGCGCAACAGATGCACAAGGTGCGCGACTCCTATAACCTCGACCGGCTGGCACAGGTGGCAGCCGTTGCAGTGTTGCGGCATCTGGATTTGTTTCAACCAACCATACAGGCCATTCGCACTGAGCGGCGCTACCTGACCTCGGGGTTGCGTCAACGCGGCTTTCAAGTACCAGAGAGCCAGGCTAATTTCGTGTTGGCCACCGTCCCGGCCGGCCGTCGTGGTGGTCGTGACTGGTGCAACGATCTCAAAAATTTGAATATTTTGGTACGTTATTTTGGTCACGACCCGCGTCTATCCGATAAGCTACGCATTACCATCGCCACCCATGCCGATGGGCTCCGTTTGCTGGAGGCCATTGATCTGTTAATGGAAAATAATTGACATCAAAACAGAATCATGGTGCTCCCATGATTAAAAAGGGTCAGATAAAATGCGCATTTATGATGCTGTCGTTGAGCAATGCCAAGACACTGGATATTACGTAGGCTATGTCCCTGGTTTTCCTGGAGCCCATTCTCAAGGAAAAACTCTTGATGAGCTCTCAATTAATTTACAGGAGGTTATTGCCATGCTGCTGGAAGATGGCGAACCTCATCTCGAAACTGAATTTATCGGTGTACAACGTATTCGGGTGGCTTGACCGTGGGTCGCGTTCCTCCTCTAGCGGCAAGAGACATCGCATCGTTGTTGCGTTCTTGGGGCTTTGAACTGGTTCGATAGCGTGGTTCTCACCAGCAATGGCGCTATACTGATGGGCGACAGACAACAATTCCAGTGCATCCTGGGCAGGATGTCTCGCCCATTTTGATTCGGCAAATTGCTAGAGATATTGCTCTGGATGTTGCTGTGTTTCTAGCAGGGCCAAAAATTGAATTGAACTGAGCATCAAAACAAATCACGGCCATAGCATCACGTAAACAGTGGTAAACAGCCCCAGTTGTCGCTATGATGAGGCCGCTTCATCCTCCCCCTCTCTCCCTGTGGGAGAGGGGGTCGGGGGGTGAGGAGCGACCGAGCAAATAATAAGAGGGGTGAAAACGTGCTCCCATGAAAATTGGTATCGTATCCGACTCACATGATCACTTGGAACACCTCCAGTTCGTGGCAGATGTGTTTCGCAACGAACGGGTGGAATTGGTGGTTCATGCTGGTGATTTCGTCAGCCCATCGATGATATTGGCACTATCCGGCCTGCGCGTGGCGGCGGTGTTTGGCAATAACGATGGCGAGGTATTGGGATTATCCAAAGTATTTAGTAAAATATCTGGTCAAATCGAGGGTGATTTTCTCGAAATTGAGACGCCGGAAGGGCTGATCGCTCTCTATCACGGCACAATACGTCCCATCAAAGAGGCCCTGATCCTGAGTCACCAATATTATGCCGTTATCTGTGGCCATACCCATCGTATCGAAAATCGCTACGATGGCAAGACACGGGTACTTAATCCCGGTACATTACATGGGTTTGGGGGGCAGGCAAGCTATATGATCTATGATACGACTCAAGATGACGTACGGACCTTGTTACTCAAATGAGGTAGAGACTAAATAAAGATGGCCAGCCAGCCGCTGTTCCTGATTGCTGATGATGATGCTGTGTCGCGTTTGATGCTGAGTCGTTTTTTGCATCGCAGTGGTTACGAGGTCATGGCAGCGGAAAGTGGCGAAGAGGCAATTCGGCTGTTTGATGCCCGTACTCCAGACGTAGTGCTGCTGGATGGGCGCATGCCGGGAATGGATGGCTTTTCTACCTGCGAGGCCCTGAATGAGCGGCGGGGAGAGCGGCATATTCCGATCATGATGATCACTGGCCTCCATGACGTGACCTCAATCGAACGTGCTTATGGCGCAGGAGCGATTGATCTAATCACTAAACCCATTCATTGGGTCATTCTCCGGCATCGATTACGCCACTTGCTGCGCATACTGGAGGCCGAGCGGCAGCTGCATCTAACGGCATCGGTGTTTGATCATGTTACAGAAGGGATTGTCATCACTGATCAAGCCATGCTGGTACAGGCGGTTAATTCGGCTTTTTGTCGCCGGTCTGGTTATACCGAGGCCCAATTGGTCGGGCAACCCCTGCGTATGGAAACAGCGCTGTTGCACGATGATACCACATCTCCGACGCGTATATGGGCGCTATTGCAGGAATTTCAGTGTTGGAGCGGTAATATCTGGCAGCGTCGTCGCAGTGGCGAGCGCTATTTGGAACGAGTGACCATCAATGCCATCCGTGGTGCCAATCAATTACTGACCGGTTATGTCTGTGTCTTTTCACAATTGACTTCCGTTGCTGAACCTGGATCGCGTTTATTACAATCCGTTGGTTACGACGCGCTGACGAAGCTGCCTAACCGCTTGTTGTTTTACGCCCGTTGTGATTATCTCATTGCGGAACAGCAACGACTGCAAGCGGATTTAGCGCTGTTGCTGCTGGATCTGGATGGCTTCAGGGCGGTCAATCAATCCATCGGTTCCCAGGCTGGTGATCAGGCACTGGTGATGCTGGCCCGGCGTCTGGCCCCCGTCATCGCACAACATGCCCGCAGTACGCTGTATCATTTAGGCAGTGACGAGTTTGCTATCCTGCTGCCCAGCCCGGCCAACCAGCCATCAAGTCCGGATACAGTGGCCGATCTGGCGCAGCACTTGGTTGCCATGGTCGGTATGGTCGCGTTAGACGGACATGATGATTATCTATGGAATAGCTGTAGCATCGGCATAGCCCTCTGCCCACTCGATGGCCTATCGGTAGATCAACTCATGCAGTGTGCTTACACCTCCTTAGCTCAGGCAAAGCAACTGGGGGGAAATCGTTATCATTTTTATCGGGTTGGGCCGTCATGAGGTTATTGCTATGAGGTTATGGTTCAATCGTTATTTATTACCGGCGGCATTACTGGCGGGTCTCCTACTGGCTGGGGTTGGCCTACTGTTTTCTTGGTACGGTGCTGGTGAACGGGGCTATAGCGTTCCCTCCGAACTGCGAGGCACCTTATTGCCGGCAGCACGAGCGCTAGAGCCATTTCAATTAGTGGATCATCAGGGAGCAACTTTCGATCTCAGCCGGTTAAATGGTCAGTGGAGCTTGGTTTTTTTCGGCTATACTTACTGCCCGGATATTTGCCCAATGGGATTGGGGGTGCTGGGAGCGATGCTCGCCGATCTGTCTAACAAAGCGCCGCCGTTGCGTCAGCGCAGTCGCGGTGTTTTTATTAGCGTTGACCCACAACGCGACACCCCCAAGGTACTACAGGACTATGTCGCCTTTTTCAGCAAAGATTTATTGGGCGTCACCGGAACGGCGCCACAACTGCTTGATGCTGCTAAAAGATTTGGGGCCTATTTTCGCCTGCAAAAGAACCAAGAGAGCGACACGGAGTATGAGGTTGTTCACTCCTCGTCGATCTTTCTGATCAATCCACAGGCGCAACTGGTGGCCATATTCGATCCGAAATTGTTAAGCGGGGAGAAAATGGCCGATCAATTTATACGTATCGTTGGCCTACTGGAGAGGTAATAAAATGATAACGAGAACTAGAACAATCGCTTCGATTGGTATCGCGGTGCTGGCGGCTGTTTACGGATGGCTCATTGCTAACGCCGATGCTGCCACCGAACCACCGTTGCAGATTGAGACGCCGTGGATTCGTGAATCGCCGCCCGGGGTGCCCGCACTGGCGGCTTATATGGTCCTGACCAATAATAGCGACGCTGCCGTGCAGATCAAGGAAATCACCAGTCCGTTGTTTGCCAAAACCGAGTTGCACGAGACCATCCAAAAAGATGGGGTCGCCATGATGCAGGCCCGCAAGCAGTTCGTCATTCCGGCCCGTAAAACTATGAAATTGCAACCAGGTGGTTATCATATCATGTTGTTAAATCCGCAACAGCCCCTGCGTGCCGGTGATAAGGTGCCCCTAGCGATCCTGCTCGACAATGGGAGCAAGATAGCGCTTGATGTTGAGGTGCATCCGGCCAGTCATGACAAACCGCACAACATGTCACACGGCGGTCATTGATTGGCTTGATTTAAGGAAACGTCCGTGGCAACAGCAGCTGCGCCGCCTCAATGGCATGGTAGGTAATAATGAGGTCGGCGCCCGCTCGTTTGAAGGCGGTCAGGGTCTCCATCATGACGCGGGGGCCATCAATCCACCCTTGAGCGGCGGCGGCCTTGAGCATGGCGTATTCACCACTGACGTTATAAGCCACTAGCGGCACATCAAAGCGGTTGCGAACGTCGCGGACAATGTCAAGATAGGCCAAGGCTGGTTTTACCATCACCATGTCAGCGCCCTGTTCGATGTCCAATGCTACCTCACGCAATGCCTCACGGCGGTTGGCACTGTCCATTTGATAACTACGACGATCACCAAATTGCGGCGTGCTGCCAGCGGCGTCACGAAAAGGCCCATAAAAAGCGGAGGCATATTTAGCGGCGTAAGAGAGAATAGCCACTTGGGTATAATCGTGGCGGTCGAGGGCGGTGCGGATGGTGGTGACCATGCCGTCCATCATTCCGGACGGGGCAATGATATCGGCGCCAGCGGCAGCGTAGCTAACGGCGGCACGAGCCAATAACTCCAACGTCGCGTCATTATCGACATCGTGGCCTTGCAAGACGCCACAGTGACCATGGTCGGTATATTCACAGAAGCAGGCATCGGCGATAACCAGCAGCTCGGGCAATTCCTGTTTGAGGGCGGCGATCGCACGCTGAACCAAGCCATCCTCCCGGTAGGCTTCACTACCGGTCGCGTCCTTCTGTTCTGGGATACCAAACAGAATGACGGCACCGATACCAACCTCCCAAGCCTGTCGCGCCAATAATAAGGCCTGATCGATGGTTCGCTGCTCGACACCCGGCATTGAGGCGACGGGTAGACGCCGGCTCTGGCCCGGGATAACAAACAGGGGATAGATAAAATCAGCGGCGCTGACAGCGGTCTCTTGTACCAAACGCCGCAGGGTAGCGGTGCGCCGTAACCGGCGTGGCCTGACGATCATGGGGATGGAACCTGTAAAATGGCCAACAATTGCGGTAGGGCCTGATCATCACCAGCAAGGGCCTGCTGCGCCAGCTGGCTCCCGGCCTTCAGACGTTGTTCCAGTTGTTCAACACGTTTTTGCAGTGACTGAAGAGCCAGCGCCCGTTGAATATGTCCCATCACTCGCGTTTTGAGCAGAGTTGGCTCAATCGGTTTAAGGATGAAGTCGGCGGCACCCAACATAATCCCTTTGACCTCATCCATGACTTCGTCTTTGGAGGAAAGGAATAGAATTGTTGCCTCGCTGGTGACCGGATCAGACTTTAACCGGCGGCAGACCTCGTAACCATCCATGTCCGGCATCATGATGTCGAGAAGAATGATGTGCGGACGTTTTGACTGAGCAATTTCAAGCGCTTTTTGACCGTTAATCGCGGCAAATAACTCATACTCGCCCCCCAGTGCCGCCTGTGCTACTCTGAGATTGCCTGGTATATCGTCAACAATTAATATTCTCGGTTTATCGTTGGGATTGGTCACGCCTGCACTCCTTGAATCAATGGCCACCGCTTGACAGATACACCTATTGCCAGTAAAAATCAACGGAAAGGCACTTTTCTCGGTGGTAGCCAATGCTTCGTGCTGATGCTGTAACGGTGGTTCGCAATAACCGCACCCTTTGTCGTGACCTCGATTTGACCATCGAAGCAGGCAGCTGCTGGGCGATTCTGGGCCCCAATGGCATCGGTAAAAGCACGTTACTGCATGCCCTGGCGGCGCTGTATCCACTGGCAGCTGGCCACATCACCTTATTAAATCGCCCTTTGTCGCACTGGCGACGTCGTGATTTGGCTCGTTCTCTGGGGGTGCTGTTACAGGATAGCGACACCTTATTTCCGATCACAGCATTGGCAATGGCTTTGAGCGGCCGTTACCCACATCGTCGTGCGACGCTGTGGCACCACGATCAAGGCGATGATCTCGCGGCCCAGCAAGCACTGGCAGTGGTCGGCTTGACGCCTTACGCCCAACACGATGTCAGCCGCCTCTCTGGTGGCGAGCGGCGACGAGCGGCCTTGGCTAGGGTATTGGCACAGGATCCATTGCTATTGTTATTGGATGAGCCGACTGTCTACCTAGACACCCATCATCAAATCCAAATTTTGGACCACATCAGCCAACATTGGCGCAACAAAGGTGGGGCTATCTGTATGGTATTACATGATATTAACTTGGCCGCCCGCTATTGCGACCACCTGCTCTGTTTATTTGCCGATGGCAGCCATGAACAGGGCAGCACCAGCCAAATATTACAACAACAGTGTGTCAGCCGCTTGATGCAACGGCCGATGGTGCCGTTGCAGAGTGCTACCGGCCAACGAGCTTGGTTGCCGGAGTAATCGGGCACCATGTTGCGGGTTTCTGGTGGGACGTTATGTGGCCGTCGTCTGATCTCTCCGGCCCAAGGCCAACAGATCCGCCCGACTACAGAGCGAGTACGAGAGGCGATTTTTAGTATGTTGCTGGATTCCTTACCAGGAGCACAGGTGCTTGATCTCTTTGCTGGGACCGGAACGCTGGGCATTGAGGCCTTGAGCCGTGGCGCCCAACGGGTGCTGTTTGTTGAACAACAGCCACTGGCACGACGGCTCATCCAAACAAACTTGCGTCAATGTGGCCTCCAGCAACAGGCTCGATTATTGGCAGATTCAGCCGTTGCCGCAACCAGCTACGCCCGATTACACGCTATGGTAGTGGACTGGGGGCCGTTTGATGTGGTATTCATGGACCCACCTTGGCAATACGATCAGGAGCTAATCGGCGCCGCACTGATGCTGCTGGCGGCGACGGAGCTGCTAAGAGAAGGGGCTTGGGTGATAGCAGAACATGAAAGCCCCACCGTAGAGGTCGCCACCCCACCCTGGTCTCTGGTGAAACAGCGGCGCTACGGACGTACCTATATCACCATCTGGAGCTGGTCACCGTAACCGTAAAACAGGAGAAAATCGATGAAAAAATACAGGTGTAACATCTGTGGCTATATCTACGATGAAGCGCAAGGGGTACCCGATGAGGGCATTGCGCCAGGCACCCGATGGGCCGATGTGCCAAATGACTGGTCTTGTCCCGATTGTGGTGTTGCTAAGGCTGATTTTGATATGGAGGAGTGCTAAATAGCAGCCATGAACCCTATCTGTATTATTGGTACTGGTCTAGCCGGTTACACTCTAGCCAAGGAGCTGCGTCGCCAGAAATATTCAGGATCTCTGGTTTTGATCACAGCCGATGAGGGGCGTTATTACTCCAAGCCATTGTTATCAACAGCTTTGGCGCAAAACAAGGATACGACAGCGCTGACACTGGCTACGGCTGAGCAAATGGCATCCGAGCTACAGGCAGAAATCAAAACCGGCTCGCCTGTGACAGCTATTGAGCCACAGCAACACACGGTCACTTTCGGTAGTACTTGTTTGACTTACGATAAACTGGTGTTGGCGATTGGATCAACCCCCATCCGCTTGCCTTTGACCGGAGACGGTGCACAGGAGGTGCTGTCGGTCAACAACCTTGACGACTATGGCCATTTTCGGCAACTGGTCCAACAATCACGCCGCGTCGCTATCATTGGACCCGGTCTGATTGGCTGTGAGTTTGCCAACGATTTATTGCAATCGGGACGTGAGGTCCTCATTATTGGCCCGGATCGCTGGCCGATCAGCTCACTGTTGCCGGAACAAGCAGGGCGGGCTGTGCAGCAGGCTTTGGCCAGTCATGGAGCTGTCTGGCATCTTGAGACCGTTAATGGTCCCATCGAAAAATCGGGCACAGGTTACCGGACAGTACTTAAAAATGGCGTTACTGTCACGGCCGATCTCATCCTGTCGGCAGTGGGGGTTCGACCGGTTACAGCCTTGGCGCAACAGGCTGGTCTGCAGGTTGAGCGCGGCATTGTGACCGATGGCTATCTAAGAACCAGCGCTGCCGATATTTTCGCTTTGGGCGATTGCGCCGCAGTCAATGGTCGTAATCTACCCTTTGTCGCACCACTGATGGCTGGAGCCAAGGCATTGGCAACGACCCTTTGCGGGCAGGAAACGGCGGTCACCTATCCGGTCATGCCCATTGCCATCAAAACCACGTTATATCCTATCATCACCTTGCCTCCCGGTACCACAGAGGGGCATTGGGAGATAGAACCATCCGATTCAGGTGTTACCGGGCGCCATTTCAATGCGCAGGCCATTCTGGATGGTTTTGTCCTGACTGGTCAGGCTACGACCCAAAAATCAGTTCTGATCAAAGAACTCAATCAGTAAGGAGTCCCCATCGTGAAAACCAAAGACAATCTCAAAGCTGCTTTTGCTGGTGAGAGCCAAGCCAATCGCAAGTATCTGGCTTTTGCTAAAAAAGCCGAGCAAGAAGGTTACCCGGTTATTGCCAACCTGTTCCGCGCTGTTGCCGAGGCAGAAACCCTGCATGCCCACACGCACCTGCGCAATATGGGCGGTATCCACTCCACCCTGGATAATTTGAAAGAAGCCATGGCTGGAGAGGATTACGAAGTGACCGAGATGTATCCCGGTATGGTGGCCACCGCCGAGGAGGAAGGGGAGAAGCGGGCTGCCCAGGGCATGCGCCAAGCCATGGAAGTTGAAAAGGTCCACAGCGATCTTTACAAGCAGGCCATCGCTGCACTGGAGCAGGGCCAGGATCTGGACCACGAGATGTTGCACATCTGCGGCGTCTGTGGTCATACCGTGTTTGGTGAAGCACCGGATCAGTGCCCGATTTGTGGCGCTAAACACAGCGCTTATCAGAAGGTAGCCTGATTCCATTGACATAATCCCATGGTAGAATACGGGGCACCGTGTTCTATCATGGAGAACGCAGAATCATGACATTCTTGGTAGAACGACTCTCCCCCACCGATGTCACCCGAATTGCTGCCATGTCGCTGACAGGACATTTATTTTCGCAGATACCACAACCGATGCAGCGGGCGGGCTCCACGTAAGGCTGTTTCAAAGAGATTGGCTGGCCATCACGACCGGTAATCGTTGTCTTCTGATACCAAATAGCCTTGGGAGCGGTCGGGCACACCTCCTCACAGACAATGCACGGGGTATGCATGGCCCACGGCAGACAACGACCGTGATCGAAAAAGGCGGTCCCCAACTTGATGGGCTCAGATGGGTTGGTCGTACCGACCTTGGCTGCTACGGTCAACGGACGAATGGCACCGGTGGGACAGACATGACCACATAAGACGCAGTGGTGTTCACAATAGCCCAAACGATTCACCAAAATCGGCGTCCACAGGGCCTCCAGACCTCCCTCTAACAGGGCCGGTTGCAGCACGTTGGTCGGGCAGACGCGCATGCAGGCTGCACACTTAATACACCGGGCGAGAAAATCTAGCTCCGGCAACGATCCAGGCGGACGAATGACGGCTGGGTGCGGCGAAGCCGCCGATGAATAAGAACTGCGCAACAAGGGAACAAAAGCCATCGCCACCACACCGCTCTCTAACAAGCGGCGGCGGTTGACATCAAGCGGCTGGTGGATGGAGCTGCGCGGTTGTGCCAGACCGTAGTGCAGTGCTCCATCCGGGCATTGCTCGATACAATTCATGCAGACATGACATTCGCTCACCCGCAAGGCCCCGTCGGGGTCACAACCACCTTGGCAAAATTGGAGACATTTGTGGCAATCGTTGCATTTATCGACATCGCGACGGATACGGAGCAGTGGTCGCCATGATAATAGCCCCAGCAGCGCTCCCAAAGGGCACAGCACTCGACACCAATAACGGGTCATAAAGCGATTAGCTACCAGAATAGCCAATAAAATCAAAGCGATCAAAACACCGCCGATAAAATAGGGCTGTGATAGATAAAAACCAGCCCCGCCCTGCTGCAAGGCAGGCCAGATACCCACAACAAAAGAACGGGTAATCAAGGCAATGGGATCCAATAGACCAATCTGCAACACCCCCAGAGCGGCCATAACCAATAGCGCCGTCAACAGGTAATACTTGATGCGAAAGATCGGTTGATAACGGTTGCGTCTATATTCTTCTGCCGGTCGCCGCCGCGTAAAAAGATGGCTGGTGATCTGATTGATGATCCCCAATGGGCAGACCCAGGAGCAAAAAAACCGGCCCAAAAACAGCGTCAAGATGATGATTAACAACGACAGCGCCAGACCACGATAGAGGGTGGCACTGGTCAGACCGCCCGCCAAAGCAGTTAGAGGGTCAAGCTCCAAAAACAGGCTAACCTCATAGCCCTGCAGGTGGCTAAAGTCGGCCAACCACAACAGCAACAGGAACAGCACCAAAAAGAAGCCAGCGTATAGGCGGCGAATGGCACGCAAATTGGGCAACATCCCGCACCCTCACCCAGATCCGAGCTGACGTTCAAGCCAATGGAGACTGCGCCAATTAGCGGTTCCCAAACCGCGCGCCTCAGCCATGGCCAAATAGGGTACCTGCGTCACCGTCAATTCCAACAGAGGCAACGCCCAGGCATCTAAGGCGACTTCATCCAGACCAGCCACTAAGGTGTTCTCCAGTGCGACATCATCCAGGCTGCCCCCGGAAGGACCATTGCGTTTTAACACCCGCGTGGCATCAACGATGGTCAGCGTCGGTCGCAGAGCAGCGGCTAAATCAACAATTGAGGTATGGATGTCCTGATGGAGGCGGTTGCGTTGCCCTCCCAACACCCCGTACCAATTTTTCATCGCCACGGTGCAGCCACTTAGAGAGTGATGCTTGACCACCGGCAGGTTGATCACCTTATCGACTTGGTGGAAGAACCGCGCCACGGGCCAATTTTTGAGGAGACTGCCATGCATATTGGTGAGGTAAAAATCGTTGCTGGCTGGTAATTTGACGGTCGCTCCAGCCTGCTGGGCAGCTAATTCAATGCCAGAACGGACAAAGCTACGTTGGGGATCGTTGATGGAGCAATCGGTAACCCATACCTGTGCCGCACCAGCCTCCCGGCAGAGATGGGCGACCGCCGCCACAACCTCGGGGTTGGTATTGGCCGCCTGCTCTGGTTGGCGATCCCAACCAACATTGGGCTTCAATAAGACGCGATCACCACGTTGGATAAAGCGCTGCATACCGCCTAACAGTGTCAATGCTTCCGCTACCATTTTTGCCACCGCATCGCCACGCACCACTACCAGCGATGGGTACAGGGTATTGGCCGCCACTCGGAAGTCTTTAAGGGTCAAAATCGGCTGCGGTGCATGCCGCACCGCCTCAGAACTGTAACCCCAGTAGCCAACGGCGCCCACAGCCGCTGCCGTTGCTGTAGTGATACCCGCTTCGACTAAAAGACGGCGTCGACTCCAGGCTGGCTCGACTTTATTGATGCGGGAGCCAACACGCTTTTTATCATTCTCATCCATGGGAGCTCATAAAAGCCTTTAGTTGCTGTTGCAACAGCGAATCCAGGGGATGAAAAACCCCCAACCAACCCTTATTAACCGGCAGCAAAATCCAATCTCCTTCGTAACGATCCGTGATCTGCAGGATTCGCATTCCATCGACCTGGGTATCCGTTACCTTATTCTCCTCCTGGCGCATGAATGTCAGCAACGCTTGTTGCACCGCAGCCATCTGTTCCGCTGTGCCAGAGACGCTGAAGGCACGGATCACGGTACCATCGGCGCGGATAAAACTGCGTTCGACCACACGTTGCAGAAAACTCCAGCCTTGGTAATTTTCCTTGATAAAGCGGCTGCTGGTGACCGTGCCCAGATCGGGAAAAAGGCCTTGCCAGGAGATGCGACCCTGAGCAGGCCCGGCCGTTTTGAACAAGGCCTTGTTGATCGTTTGCGCCAGCGTCGATAGCGGTAGATGATCGGCAAAAGCGGCCAATTTGACGTAATAGGGGCCGCTGGTAAAACCCAGACTGCGCTGGCTTTGTAAGCCAGTCTCGCCGATGTCAACAGATTGGCCGGTGGGGCCCATCTCCTCCATCAAGACACCAAAGGCGTTGATCGCTTCCCCCATGTCGTAGACATCAGCGACCACCGATGGCCGAGTGTCGGTCGGCAACCGATATTCGGCCACCACCAAAGAGCGAAAACCGGCACCTAAAAAATACTCAGCATGGCCGTTGATGTACTCGTAGAGGTTATCTTTACCGAACAAACGCACCTCAGCCTGACGTTGCCAATCACCGGCTTGGTGCGGCAACAGCACCGTCACCGGGTTGCGCGCCGATTTGAAGTCCAGCAAAGTAGAATCGTAATGCTGCCCCCGCCCATACAACACCGCTGCCAACAACGGCAACAGCACTAACAACAGCAACCGTACGGCTACCGGCGCTTCAGCAGCCATCAAGCGACCATAGTAAACGATAGCGTCCGATGCGCCGCTTGTAGCTTATTGGCTACCGGCAAGCCGTGACTGCAAGCTGCCGTGCAGCTCGGTTGCTGACAACTGGCACAGGGTGAGGCCGAATGGCTCAACGCCGCATAGCTTTGCATCGCTCGTTTTTCGTCGCCGTAGTCTTCAAAGTACATTTGGTAACGCAAGATATTGGCAATATCAACACCCTGCGGACAAGAGCCCATACAGTCACCACAGCCAGTACGACAATAATTTTGTCCATGGCGCGCCGCGTAGAGATCCAATGCTTGTTGGTCGGCCGCCGCAAAAGAGCTGCCAGAGGCCTGTAGATAAAGATTCAAATCGTCCACTGTTTTGATCGTAACCACCAGACCAGCTATCTGAGGATGTTTCAGTACCCAACGGAAGGCAGCATGTTCAAAAACAGCCGCTCCGGCCTCCACTTGGCTTTCCTTGGCCCCCGCCAAAGTTTTCATAGCGATGATGCCAACGCCACGAGCTGCGGCCATTTTGAGAACTTCGGGCAATTGGGGAAACTTCATGAAATTGAAAGCGGTCATGATGATATCATAGTGGCCGCTGGCCACTGCCGTTGTCAATAAGGGTTCCAGGTTGTTGGGACCGTGCGAAGAAACCGCTAAATAACGCACTTTACCGGCTTTTTTCAGGGCCTCCGTTGCCTCCAGCATGGTAGCATCTAGCAGCCGCTGCTGCTCTTGCTCTACCGAAGCAGATTTCTCACCAATAGCATGGACAAAAACGACATCCAAATAATCTAAGTTCATCCGTTTCAAGCTGGCATCGACAGCGGCGATATAATCGGCCTTAGACTTACCAATAGCTAAATGGGCTGGATAGGGAATTGCCTCACAATACTTGGAAGCGATATAAATTTTATCGCGTTGCTTGAACTTGGTCATGGCCTCGCCGATCAAGGCTTCACTACTACCGTAATCAGGGGCGGTATCGAAATAATTAACCCCCTGATCGATGGCACGCAGAATCATTGATGCAGAAGCCAACTTGCCCGCCCCAAAGGAGATATCACTCATGGTAATGGCTGTCTTGCCCAACTGTCGGTAGCTCTTGACCACGGGCTTGCCCACTGAGGCCGGCTCCGCTGCTGCCCCCAAAGTCGGTAAGGCCGCACCGGCGGCCATGGCCATAGACGACTGAAGAAATTCTCTACGTTTCATGATCCTGTCTCCCAATAGTCTTTTTAGTTGGTTGGTAGCTGCCGCCTCTGATCCGGGTCAACATATAGGGCATCTAGATAAGTGAACAGTTCGCGCCGCAAGAGGTCAAATTGATCCATGGCCGCAACCGCCGCTTCAGTTTCTCCGTTGGCAACCAGTACAACGATGGCGCGCGCCTTTTCATGAACGGCCATGTGGGCAATGCCCATCTCTTGGAAGAGGGGCAACTGACCGAATATTTCGCTGCCAGCGCTATCGTACCACTTGCCAAAGGCACACTCATGGCCACTGGCCACCTCCTCCGGACGCAAGCGAGCTCGACCGCGCACCACATGCTCCAACCGTCCCAACCATTTCATGTGGGCCTGTTTGATAGCACGTACATCAAAAGGAGGATCGCCCACATTCGCTAGCTGCCGCATCGCTTGTCGCATTGATGCGCTCACCAAAAAAAGCCAGCTCCGACACAAAAGTGTCGCCGTGGCTACGATAGAGCAATTTGCCCTGCTCCAGCGCTACCAAATGATCGCCAAAACGGTGTAATTGCCCCACCAACGTTACGTAACGCCACACCCAAAACAGCAGCAAACTGACAGCAAAAACGACGCTGCCAATCGCACTGCGAGTCAATCCGGTATGCACGAATTGGATCTGTTCTCTGGAAACTTGACCGATCATGGTGGTGGCACGATCCATAGCTTCCAGCAATTGTGTGCTGTCGTGGGCAACCCGCTTTCTCGTCTCTTGTGATAGCCGTTGCCAAGCATTTTCCTCCAGCGCCAATTGCAGCGCATCACGTAAAGGGCGCCAACCGGTTTGGATTTGTAGCAACTGCACCTTCACATGAGGCAGTGGCGTCACCACAACCACCATAGCCGATTGTTTGTCCAGACGTTCTGGTGCCAAACCACCATTGATTAACGCTTCCAGTGTGGCATCGAAGCCCCATATCGTGGTGTCGAGTTGGCGACGGGTTGACTCCACCAGCAAACTCTGGCCATCCATGAGGATAAAAAACTCTTTAGCGGCCTTTTGCAGTAACATCCGCTGTCGACCAGCTAAGCATAGGTGGCCAAGGCCATCTGTAACAGCACCACAACACCGATCAGGATGAACGTGACCCGAATGTTGATCCGTGTGCCCAGAAAAGACAGAAAGCGCCCATACATCCGACATTCCGCAGTTGTTGACGCCATTTTTTTCATTTTCACGAACAGGCTATAACATTCAAGTCACACCATAAATACTCATGGCATGCTTGCCAAAATAGCGGATGATCTTTTCGTGCAAATCATCCACATTACACACGATCTCTTGGACAGTCTCGTTGATCGTTCCACCAAGCATCACACGGGCTATTGTTATCCCCTCCATGACTCTGAAAACCCAACGCAAGGTGGGGTTCTGAACTTGTTTACCAACTTGGTTGGGAAGGAAGCCACCTTGTGCAGAAAGCTTTTCTCGCAACTGATACTGGCCAACGTTGTAAACCATCAGACACAGGGTCATGATCATCATCAACGCTTCAATCCGTTTTGGAGTCTTCAAGAATATGGAGTCTACCATGAACCACGGGTCCTTGAGGAATCGAAACCCTCCCTCCACTTGGCTCTGGTCCTTGTATTCCTGAAAAAACTCCAAATCACTCAGCTCATCATGATCTAGCTGATTCGTCGCCAAAACAAAACGGCCCTTACTCCTCAGTTCGGCGTCTATGGCAGCATCATGACGTGACCATGCCACCTTTACCGCATATCCGAATATCAGCAGCTTGCTGACCAGCTTTCGGACGACCGCGCTGGGTGTGCTTGAACACAGCTGTAACCGTATACTCTGCATGATGACAGCGTAGTTTCTTGCTGAACTCATGGCATGCCTTATCAGCACAGGACTCTTCCGTAAATAACTGATTCTCCAAATGCCACACGTCCTTCTTGAGCTTCTCATCAATCTTCTCAAGGCTTTTATTGAATGTTTCTGTCTCCCTTTTGGCGGCCTGTTCAGAATAGACCAGCAACCACCGCTGTCGTAAACCACCATGGTTGCTTCCAATTCCCGCTATCTGGTAACCGTTGCCGATCTCCTGCCACTCAAACTGTTCCCGTGGCATCATGGTCAGTGCTTTTGCATCACCCACCGTGTCAGGAACCCTGGTATCCACATTGTATCGGTTACAGACAACAGTTTACCAACAGTGTATAAACATGAATCCGCTACCCAATACAGAAAATGACTCGCTGACAACTGCTTCTGAAATTCTGTTGCCCGGTCTCGTGTCTCATGGAAGGAGACCTTATCACTGCTATTACCGGCCAAGGCTTCGAACCAGATCGGAAAACCAGCAGGCCCAGTCGTCGTCAACGACAAAACAACCTGCTTCAGGTCATTCCTGTAATCCTTCGAGTAACCATGGGTGACAACCATTAAACTAGTTGTGTCTAAGTGGGCTGATCGTCCTATCAACCCCTGTTTACTTCCAATCTCGAATGCAATCTCACCGAACAGCTTCGTCGTTCCATATTCAGCAACGCTATCCAGTAACCGGCCCAGTGCGTCGTCATTCAAATGTTCAGCCTTAACACCAGGCCCAATAAGACGTTCCAGCGGCTTGTTCTGAAAAAACCTCGGCACCATATAGAGCCGATCATTCAAAAAACCAAGTCCATTCAAAATCATGGCCAACGTCCGTTGCCCCATGGTTGCATGAGAACGATCTGTCGTTGGAAGCCGCGCATCAATCATGCCCACAATACCCAAGTCCGTTGCCACAGCAGACACCAAACCAAAATGATCAAGAATCAACGCCTTTACTTGGTTCACTTGAATGCTCATCACCACCTCGTCAATCTTGTTTACACAGATACCGTGTAAAACAATACGACTTCATCGTAGAACATGGGAGGGGCAGCAGAACGTAAAATCAAAAAAACTACAAAACAACTGCGGAATGTCGGATACATATAAAAAGTCCCTATTCTACCACACATCTAGCAGATGTTGCAGTGCGTCAACCACAATTTTGCCGCCAACCCAAACCACCAACAAGGCGACCGCAACCGCGACCCAGTGGTCAGCCGCCGGCCAACCCAGATAGGCAGCCAGCACACCAACAAAGACTGCCAGAGAAGACAGGGCGTCCATCCGGTTGTCCCAAGCGGCTGCCGTGATGGCAGGGTAGCTATTTTCTTGCCCCACACAGGCCAGATAACGAAACATCAATTCGCTGGCCAACGCAGATAATAGGGAACCAAAAAATGCCAATAAATTGGGAATATGGCTGGGTTCGCTGCTAGCAACCTGAAAATTATGGATCAGGAATAACGAGGCTCCCCCTATTAGGCAAAGACCGATCAGAGCCGCCGATATAAAGGGGAGTTGCGGGAACCGCGCCGCCATTTTAACGCTGACCAAATTGATCCCTTTGGTGGTAAAATCAGCAAAGGAGTAAATGCCCTGGGCATGTAAAGCCATGCTGCCGGAAACAAAGGCGATGGCGGTTTGAAACAGCGCCTGGGCCAAGGTGAAGAAAAAATCACTCCACACAGCCGCGTGGACACAAGTTGGGCAGCGACGAAATTTCATAATTTATCAACCAGGTATGTGATTAAGTCTTTCGCACTCCTCACTCTGCCCTCTCCCACAAGGAGAGAGGGTGAAGAGGCAGCTCGCCCGGCCAATCTATATTTAACTCCCTATCAAAATCAACGACAAAAAAATAAATTTAGCGCTACGGTGATGTGACATAACGATCAATCTATGATATTTTGGCCAGGAATCGGGACATAACGTAAAAAATCTGGAGTGACAGCTATGCAACAACGTCAGGCTATTTCCGCGTTTTTACGCCACGACGGTCGGCTGTTGTTGGTGCGACGTAGCGACCGGGTCGGCTCCTTTCAAGGGTTCTGGTCCGGTATCAGCGGTTATTTGGAAGGAGATCCGCTCATCCATGCCCTGCAAGAGATACTGGAAGAGACCAGCATCCCCGCCACCGACCTGACATTAATACGCCAAGCCAAGCCAGTCGACATCGTCGACCACAACCATGTTGGCGTTGTCTGGCGTATTCACCCTTTCCTCTTTGAGTTGGCCACACCGGACAAAATCAAACTGGATTGGGAAAACGACGAGCTGCGCTGGATTTTACCGCAAGAATTGGGACATTACAAAACCGTACCGGGACTCGACCGGATTTTATCCGCCTGCTTGATGGATCAGGAATCGTAGCCATGCGTATTCTGTTTCTAGCACGCTCCTTAGATCGCGGTGGCGCCGAGCGGCAGTTGGCGTTATTGGCTGCCGGTCTCAAACAGCGTGGCCATACGGTAGGCGTCGCGCTGTTTTATCGAGGAGGTATCTTTGAACAACCGTTGCACCAAGCCGGCATTCCGGTGCACGATCTTGGTAAACGATCACGCTGGCATGTCGTCACATTTTTATGGCGTTTGATCCGGCTGGTGCGGCAACAACGTCCGGATATTCTACACAGCTATTTGGTTGAACCTAATTTGTTAGCGCTGTTGCTGCGCTGGTTTTATCCGGGCGTACGGATCGTCTGGGGCGTACGGGCTTCTAACATGGATTTGAGCCGTTACGATTGGCTGCAACGGCTCGCATTCGATGGCAGTTGTTGGCTATCGCGTTGGGCCCATCTCATCGTCGCCAATTCACGGGTGGGCATGCTCTACCACCAGGAACAGGGCTACCCGTCTAACCGTTTGGCCTTGGTAGCCAATGGCATTGATATCGAGCTGTTCCAACCAGATGAAATGGGACGCCTCCGATTACGTCAACAGTGGGGTATTGAGGAACACCATTTGTTGGTGGGTATCGTGGCTCGACTCGACCCAATGAAAGACCACGTCACCTTCTTGCGTGCCGCAACACTGGCCAGTGAACAGGACTCAAACTTGCGTTTCGTTTGCGTCGGTGATGGTCCAGATCCCTATCGCGTCGCCCTGAGCCAACAAGCTGAAGCATGGGGGCTACAAGATCGTTTGTTATGGGCGGGTGCTCATGATGACATGCCGGCCGTTTACACCGCGCTCGATATCGGCGTCTCATCATCGGCCTTTGGAGAGGGGTTCTCCAACGCGGTAGCAGAAGGCATGGCCTGTGGTCGTTCCTTTGTGGTCACCCATGTAGGTGATTCAGCGGATATCGTGGCCAATAATGGCATCGTTGTGCCAGTAGGAGACAGCCAAGCCATGGCCCGGGGCATTTTGACCCTGGCGCAGCGGCTGTGCCAGCAACGCGACCAGTACCACCAGCAAGCCCGCGACTCGATTGTCAGCCGTTTTTCGCCACAGCGGCTGGCACAAGAGACTGAGGTGCTGTTGCAGCAGTTACTCACCCAGACAGAATAACAACAACGCCATGGGAATTATCTATACACCGCTTCGATTGGCCAACTATGCTAGGCCTGACCTGGAAGAGATTGACGCTAATGCTCTCGTAGATACCGGTGCCTTGCATCTGTGCATTCCGCAACATGTTGCCATCCAGCTGCAGTTGACCGAAATGGGGAGACGTGAGATTAAAACTGCGGATGGTCAATTACACCTGATCCCCTACATGGCTCCGGTCAAAATCGCTCTACTAGGGCGTCAATGTGTGACCGGGGCTCTGGTTTTCGGCGACCAAGTACTGCTGGGAGCAATTCCGATGGAAGACATGGACTTGGTGATTGAGCCGGTCCAGATGCGGGTCCGAACCAACCCACTGAGTCCCAATATACCCATGTCACTGGCCATGGGTATATTTCCCCCTCACCCCCCAACCTCCTCTCCCGCAAGGGGAGAGGAGGAACATGAAGTGGCTTAAGGCAAGTGGTGCGAGAGGTGAGCCAACGTATCCGCATCGTCCATCTCATTACTGGTATGGAGACCGGTGGGGCCGAACGTATGTTGCATAAGCTGTTATCACAAAGAGATTCTCGCCGCTTCGAGCACAGTGTGGTGGTGATGACCGGTGGTGGCCCCATGGCAGACTCCTTTCACGCTCTGGGGTTACCCCTCTATTTTTTAGCCATACCACGCGGCCAGGCTGATCCACGTGGTCTGTGGCGCTTATGGCGGCTGTTGCGCCAGTTACAGCCAGATATTTTGCAAACCTGGCTTTATCATGCTGATCTATTGGGAACCATTGCAGCGCGGCTACTGTCCGTACCGAGGCTGATCTGGAGTTTGCGTTGCTCCTACATGGATTTGAGCTACTCGCGTTCTCTGCGCCTGATCTTATGGCTGCTGGCGCGGCTATCGCGATGGCCGGATCTAATATTGGTCAACTCTAAGGCCGGGCAAACGTTACACCAGCAGCTTGGTTATCGGCCACGCGCTTGGCGACTGATCCCGAATGGTTTTGATGTGCAACAGTACCAGCCCGATGACACCGCACGGTGGCGTATCCGTACCGAGTTAGGCATCGCCCCGGATGCTCCGGTCATCGGCATGGTGGCCCGTTTCGATCCGATGAAAGGATTTGACCTCTGCCTCACTGCTGTGGCGTTGGTGCAGGCCGTGTGGCCAAACTGTCATCTGGTACTGGTAGGACCCGGGGTGACGGCAGATAATCCGTTTTTCGCTGAGGCTTTACACCGCAACTCATTGGGCCATCGGTTACATCTGCTGGGGCGGCGTCAAGACATCGCCGCCCTCCACGCTGCCTTTGATATCGCCCTCTCCGCCTCAATCGGTGAAGGGTTTGCTAATGTTATTGGCGAGGCGATGTCCTGTGGTGTTCCCTGCGTCGTTACTGACGTGGGGGATTCCGCTTGGGTAGTGGGACAGCAGGGGCTGGTCGTCCCCGCTGCGGATGCAAAGGCCATGGCGCAAGCCTGCTTACAGCTACTGAGCATGGATGCTCGGCAACGGCAGCAGCTTGGTCTGGCAGCTCGACAACGCATTGTAGACCATTTTTCGTTGACTTCTATTGTTAAGCAATATCAGGAGTTGTATGAGGAACTGTATCAGGGGTTATGTCATCCATGCACGTCCTGCTAGTATCGAGCAAGTATCCACCAGAATATGCCGGTTCGGGCTACCGCATTGATCGTACTTGGCGGCGCCTTGCAGCTAGCACCGGATGGAGTTGGCAAGTGGTGTGCAACTCATTGGAATATAGCGGTAACCAGGCTTATCAGTGGCAAGGGATAGCGGTGCAACGCATCTCCTGCCGCTGGCGCTACGACGCCCGTCTCTTCCAAGCGTTACGGACCTGGTTTGAAGCTGTGGCAACTCTATGGTGGTTGTGGCGCTATCCGGCTGAGTTGGTTTATGTGGTAGGTACTTCATCATCGACAGCCGCTGCTATTTTATGGGCGCAATTAAGGCGGCTGCCACTGGTCATCGAATTGGTCAACACCGGTGCCGAGCCTCTACAACCACTGCCAGGTCTGGCTTGGCTGTGGCAACGTTACCTGCAGCCCAAGCTTCAGCAACGCACCTTGATCATCGCCATCTCCGATAAACTGCGCCAGGCATGCCAACAGCGTTTTGGTCTAACCAGCAATATCTGGTGTCGTCCCAATCCAGTCGATGAGCAATCATTCTGCCCAGCCGATGCCACCACACGCTGGCAGTTACGCCGACAACTCACCCCGTTTCAAGAGACCGATGTGGTGTTGGTTTGGGTGGCCAATTTCATTCCAGGCAAGAACCAGATCTTTCTCCTGGAGGTACTTTACCAATTACCAGCCCATTACAAGCTGGTATTGGCGGGTCCATGGTTGCAATCGGGTCCGCACGGAGCCCGTAATCGTGATTACGTCGTCCAGATCAAACAGCGTATCCATGAGCTGCAATTGACCGAGCGGGTACTGTTACACACCGAATTTGCGGTAGCAGCTGATTACGTACGGCTAGCCGATGTCGTCACCATCCCATCACTGGCCGAAGGGCTCAGCACCCCGATGTTGGAGGCGTTGGCCTGTGGTCTGCCGGTGGTGGCCAACGGCAATGAGCCCGCTTTTCAGCAGTGGATTCAACCGGGTTATAACGGCTTTCTGCCGGAATTGGAAGCAAGCCAATGGGCTGATGCCATTCGGCAAGCTACAACTTGGTCTTTGGCACAACGGCAGCAGTTTGCCGCCGACATCATCGCCTGTGCCAGTACGCACGTGATTGATCGTCGCTTAGTGAGCCTGTTGCAATGTCTGATGAGCCTACCAGCAAACGCTACTCTGGATGTAGCCACATGTCACTGACCATTGCCTTACCCATTTCTACCTTCTTGCCCAACATCGGCGGCGCCGAGGTAGGGGTACATAATATCGCTAGCCGTTTGCTGCAACAGGGGCACCGACCAGTGGTAATTGCCTCGCACCCCTACCCGACCCTCTTGCGTCAAAGGGGATGGCAACTGCCTTATCCGGTACAGGCGTTTCCGCCGCGTATCTGGGGGATTTTGGAACGTTGGCCTTGGCTTGGTTTTTTGTTACTAGATCGGTTCTTTGCCTTGTTGCAAAGACGTTGGCAGTTCGACTATTGGCACGTCACCATGGGTTATCCGGTGGGAGTCGCCTTTAACCATTTTGCGGCATGCCGCCCGGATATTGCTTGGTTGGTGCGTTGCGCCGGCGATGACATCCAAATCGATCGGGACATTGGCTACGGCATGCGTCTCAATCCAGTGGTTGATCAACTGGTGCGACGTTGGCTACCCCTGGCCCAACACCTAGTGGCTATCAGCGACAGTGTCGTCGCCGAATATCGCGCCCTTGGTGTCGCAGAGGAACAAATTGTAGCCATCCCCAATGGCGTTGATCTGAGCCGTTTTCAGCGCCGTGAATCCAAGGCCCTGTTGCGTCAGCGTCTCGGACTGCCGGAACAAGCCTTTCTGTTTTTATCAGTGGGGCGGCATCACCCTAAAAAAAATTTCGTGTTATTACTACAAGCGGTGGCCTTGCTCAAACAACGCACTGCCAAGCAACCCTTCATGATGGTCATTGCTGGTGGTGGTGTCTCCGCCCTCCTACCAGAAGCCAAACAACAGGGGGTGGCCGATCACCTATCCCTGCATGAGAGCATTTCTGGACACCATCCCGATGTGGGTCAACTATTGCAATTACCAGGCGACGATCTCGTCGATCTTTACCTAGCAGCCGACGCTTTTGTCTTTCCATCACGTCTAGAAACTTTTGGTATTGTGTTGGCCGAAGCGATGGCGGCTGGACTGCCCATCATTACCAGTGATGCCCCGGGTTGCCGCGATTTGGTTCGCCACGGCCGCGATGGCTTGGTCGTCAATCCTAATGATGCCCAGAGTTGTGCGGATGCCATGGCGCTGCTGATGTCCGATAGTACTATCTGTCGTGGTTGGGCAGAACGATCTCAACGGCGCGGCCAGGATTTCTGCTGGGATAACGTCGTTGGCCGTTATTTGGAGTTATATCAGGACGGCATTAAACAGCGCAGGAGTCGATCATGACGGGCATGAAGGGCTGGAATCCCTATTCCTTCGTCCATCTAGCAGTAGCAACGCTGCGGCGATGGCGCCACGGCCCCCTCAAGAAGATGGAGCCTATGTGGCGATTATTGGGGCATTGTTACCGCTTTGCGCTAAACCATAGCGGTCGCTCCCTAACGGCCAGCAGCCGTATTGGACCTTATGGCCCGTTCAAGTTGGACGGTTATTTCGCCTTTAGCTCTTTTGAACAATGGGGTGATCGTCACAACGCCGGCTTTGTCGCCTGTATCGAAGCCTGCCGTGACTGTCAGTGTGTATTAGATGTTGGTGCCCACATCGGTTTGGTGGCCTTGCCAATGGCGTCAGTGTTGGCACCGAACGGCCGCGTCTTTGCCTTCGAACCAGCCCATGCCAATCATACCTACCTGAGCCGCCACATCGAATTAAATGGTATGCAGCGAACTATTACAGCACTCGAATTACTGGTTGGAGAAGACGACCGCGACGAAGTTGCTTTTTTTGAGCAAGAGGAGGTGGCGGGGATGAATGCGGTTGTCATCAAAAAAGATGCGGCAGCCTACCACGAAACACGCCGTCGCCAAGTGACGATTGATCGTTTTTGCCAGCAACAATCCCTTCATCCTCAGGTCATCAAGATCGACGTTGAAGGCTATGAATTGGAGGTACTACGCGGCGCTGCTCACGTTCTACGCACACTGCAACCGCTGGTTTTTCTCAGTGTTCACCCAGTGCCCATTCAAATGCTTGGTCACAGCTTGGACGAATTACGCCAATTAATTGAAAACCTGGGGTACCAGTTGCTGGAGGTAACCACACAACAGCCAGTCGCAAATATAACAATGGGTGAGTACTTACTACAGGCAATAGAGGGGAAATCGTAATGGAACAAGATTTTGAAGAGTTATTACACAGCGCCAGCCGCGGCGACGTGGCAGCCCAGTACAAGTTAGGGACGATGTACCGGCAAGGGACCGACGTCGCGCAAGACGACAACGAGGCCATGAAGTGGTATCGCTTCGCCGCTGAACAAGGAGATGCTTTATCGCAACTGAGCCTCGGCTTGATGTATATCGATTGCAGTATCGAACGTCAAAATTACAAAGAGGCTGGCAAACTGATCCGCAAGGCCGCCAAACAGGGCGAGGCCAAAGCTCAATTTATCCTAGGCATGATGTATGAACAAGGCAAAGGCGTGACCCAGCACTACGGTGTCGCCGTAGAGTGGTACCACAAAGCCGCCAACCAGGACTACGCCGATGCTCAGTTCAGTCTCGGCAAGATGCACGAGCAAGGGCGTGGCGTCAAACAGGATACCATCCAGGCGCACGTATGGTTCAACTTGGCGGCATCACACGGCCACCGTGACGCCATAAAAGCACGCGACCTAGTGGCCAGCAACATGGCTCACAACCAAGTCTCCCAGGCACAAGACCAAGCCCTTAACTGGAAACCGGTGGACGCGCCAAAATCGAATCGATAACCTCTACTTTGATCTGAAATTTATTTTTCAGGTGATTCAGATATACCACCGTCTCATCCAATGGCGCCGAAAAGGTAGCTGGCTGCAAGACGACCGCACGCTTAAAACACGCCAGTGCCTCATCAATTCTTCCTTGTAGTCCCACAACAAAACCGAGACGACTCCACACCACCGGGGAACTCATTGCTGTTGTTAACACCCGCATATAACAAGCCTCAGCCTGGGCGTGCTGGCCCTGCGAAAAGTAAAACCCAGCCAAATTGACGTTCTGCTGCGGGCTTAAATTGGCAATATGGCCATAGCAGTCGATGGCCTCCGCAACCTTGCCCTGTTTTCCCAATACCGCAGCCAATTTATCGTAGAGGTCATCAGAGACCGATGACACTGCCATCGCCGAACGGTAGCAACGCTCCGCCTCATCCAGTCGCTGTTGCTCAAAATAGATTGTTCCCAGCAAGGTCAGAGCTTCTATGTCCGATGGATGGCGTTCCAGTGCCTGCCGATAACAACCAATCGCCTCCTCGACAGAACTCGGAAGAAAGAGCGTCACATCCTGAAACGGCTTACGCACCAACCGAAGGCTTGATGCCGACGCAACCTCTTTAATTTCTTTATTAAAATACAATAAACACTTATAAAGCTGCGAACAGCCAGGATTGGTATCAATGTCGTGAAAAGCGACAACCCCCCCCGCTTCGACGTGTGGAAACCAAGCGGTAAAATCGAGGTAGGTCCCCTCGTATGAGTGATCGGCATCGATAAACAACAAACGAATGGGCTGCGGATGTGACCAACTCCGCCCGATCTCCGAGGAATCACCAACCCTCATTTCAACCCAATCATTAAGCCCCATCCGCCGAATGGTTTCCTGAAACAGGGGGACACCCACATGTTCATGAGGCACAACACGTGCGTTTTCATCGTAGTGGAAGGAGTCACAAGCAAACACCTTGCCGCGCCGAGCCGCTTGGTTTGCTGCCGCCAACCAACAAGTGGAGTAACCCCTGGCACTCCCCAACTCGACGACAATCCCTGTCCCCGGACCCTCCTTAGCCCAACAATAGAGGGTGTACCCCTCAACCGGTTGCAACAGGCCGGGAACACTGCCAAAACGCCGAGCTAACTGCTGCCCTTCAACACCACCAATCGGTGGAACGAAGACGGACGGGATAGACTCTTCCATAATAAAGCTCTCCTACCCCCAGCTCACCGAGATAGCATCGCGTCGATACGACCCATCTGTCCTTGTAGCCTACTCCGCAAATGGCTAAGATAGACCACCACTTCGTCAGAAGATGGGCCCGCGGCGGCTGGCTGCAAAACAATGGCACGCTGGAAACACTCTAAAGCCTCATCAATTCGACCTTGTAAACCGACAACAAAACCGAGGCGGCACCAGACAACGGGGGAATTAGTCACCATAGTCAACGCACGTCGATAACAGACTTCGGCCTGACCATAATCACCCCGACGATGATACGCCGACGCTAAGTTGAAATGGTAATCAAGCCGCTGGGGATCAAGCCCAATAGCTTTTGTATAATAACCAATCGCCTCTTCGAATCTATCCTGGTTCACTAATACCATCGCTAAGTTATTAAAAGTCTCAGCGGATGGAACTTGCTCCACCAGCTGACGATAGCACATCTCCGCACTCACCTGTAGCGAGGTCGTCCCCGGATCTAGGCTGATCGCCCTACCATAGTACTCAGCCGCCTCTTTTATCTTTCCCTGTTTCCCCAAAGCCACGGCTAGGTTGTTGCACGCTAAAACCGAATTGGGAGTCACATCCAAAATACGCCGATACCAAAACTCTGCCCGATCATAGTGGGCCTGCGAATATTCATCTAAAGCTTGGCCTTGTTGGAAATTAACCCAACGAGGATCCGTATGGCCATCGTAGCAGCTGACCGCTTCGTCGACTTTGCCACTCTTTACTAATATCAGTGCCAAATTATTGCGAATCGGCTCAGACGGTGACAAGGCCATCGCCCGGCGGTAACAACGCTCTGCACCCTCCAGCTGCATCTGTTCAAAACGGAACGTCCCTAGTTGTATAAGCCCCCCGACGTCCAAAACATCGCCTTCCAACAGCTGCTGGTAACGATCAAGCTCTTCCGTAATAGACTCAAGTGAGGGAACATGGGCACCGGAGGATGGCAGACGCACCAGACGAAGAGAACCGACCGATCCCACTTCCTCAATTTCGGGATTAAACCTCAATAGATCGTTATAAAACCGCGAGCATCCCAACAGATAGCCAATATCGTGAAAAGCGACAATCCCGCCCGGCTCAACATACGGAAACCACGTTATAAAATCCAGGCGGCTCGCCTCATACGAGTGGTCAGCGTCGATAAACAGCAGACGGATACGCTGTGACTGCTGCCAGCTACGTCCAATATTTTCAGAGGTACCAACCCTCACATCAACCCAATCACTCAATCCCGCCTGCTCAATATTAGCCCGAAACTGGGGCAACGTATCCCAATTTTGCTCCTCAGAATACCCCCGAAAGTTATCGCAGGCAAAAACTTTACCCCTATTAGCTACCCTACTACCTTCAGCCAACCAGCAAGTAGACCGCCCCATGAAACTCCCAAGTTCGACAATCACGCCCTCCCCCGGACCCTCTTTGGCCCAACAGTAGAGCATGTACCCCTCATCTAAACCAAGGTAGCCTCGAATATCCTTAAACCGCTGCACCAGCCGCCGTCCTTCTTCATTATCCATTGAAGGGACAACAACGGGTGCTAAAGGAGAAACTCGCTCTTTACTTGCCACAATGTCACCAATCCAAATCTTCTGCAAAGAAAAGTGTCAAATAGCGCCCAGAAATTTTACCTGATCTATTTTTATAGCTCTAGAAAGCGCGCCGATCTGCGGTGGAAAAGACACCGTCTTAATCGAGTTAAATAGGTGTATTAATGTTGCAAAATGCATAAAAAAACTATTAATATATTCATTATGCATTATATGTTCTAATAAATCTATATCAATTTTATCATAATGTTTATTATTAAGAAAAAGCCATAACTCAGGCCAATGTCTCAATAAATGACTGCCAATGCACCAGTTAAATCTACTATTTATCTCATATAACAGACAGTTTTTATGCACGAGATACGACAACGGCGTCTGCTCATACATACGAGTCCTTTCTGTGAAGGAATAATATGCTTTTTCAAGTATAGCCTTATGCACGACCGGAGAAAGAACCAAGACTCCAGTGCTAATCATATTCTCCTCACCAGGAGCTATTTGGTCATCTATTTGCTCCAAACCATGGACCCTGACATAGAAATCATAAAAAGCCCGCTTTACCTCCTCCAGCAGGTGCTGATCAGGGTCAACCATACCCGTACCGGAAAAACCATGATACCGACTGTGCGAAATGTGTAGTTGTGATATGGTCGAATCCTGGTAGGTGGTTACCGCACCAATTTTTTCATCAGGAACACCCCTGAAGATATCCGGGGAGTAAGGATTGATCAAAATATCTGCATCAACCCAAGCGATACGCTGGTAGAGGTGTGACCAAGGCTGGCTTAAAATGAGGCACTTCTGCCATGCCACCGAGCGATTTCGGGCCGTATCAGAATCATCCAACGGCCCAACAATCGCTATCAGGTCGAAACCGTGTTTATCGGCATAATGCCACCAGCTATTGCCAATAACTTCCGACCACTGCTTGATATAGCTACCACCAATCAACAAGGTGACAATTGCCTTTCCTGACTGTGGAACCAGAGAAACTCCAGGACCCGAAACGGTAAAAAATGCACACGCCATCACAAGGTCCCACCAGCCGGCGAACTGTAAATGCGATCACAGATCAAACGTCTGCGGATCCAACCCTAACTCTTGGCACATGCCACGCACTACCTTGCGCTCCTGGGCATCAAAACTACCGTCAGCAGCACCGATGGTGCAACAGATACGAACAATCAGCTGCGCCTCTGGCTTGCCCTTGAATTTGCCAATAACCGTCATCGCCTCGCCACTACCGATGGTGTGGTCAAATTCGAACTTCTCGACATATTTTTGGAATAGCTGAATCACCTCGTTGATGTCAAACACCTTCATGGTGTCCGAGCTGCGCAGATAACCAACCATCTTCTGTTTTTCGGCTGATGAAACAGAACCATCGGAGTAGGCCACCATGGCGCAAGCCGCCACAATCGCTTCCATCATGGAGCGGTTATTGAATTTGGTGATCTCTTTCGATACCGACTGCTTGGCTGCTTCAAAATTTTCTTTCAACCAGGAGAGAGACATAGACCAACCCCTTCGTTTATAGATGCTGTTTGATCATTGGGACCATATCGTGAAAGGTTTTGATGCGCCCAGTTGCCGCATCGCCGATGGCGTGCAGCTTCCATTCACCCTCGTGACGATACAGCCGAGACATAATCTGCGCGGTATAGTCGCCCGTTTCAGTCAAGGTATAACGCGCCAATTCCTTTTGATTGCTGGCATCGATCAAGCGGCAGTAAGCATTCTGCACCTCCTTGAACGACTGCCCGGTAAACGAGTTGACGGTAAACACTAACGACTGCACCGATGCTGGCAACCGGTCCAGGGCAACGTGGATGACTTCGTCATCTCCCTCACCATCACCGGTCAGATTATCCCCAGAGTGACGGATGGCGCCATCACGACTTTGCAACTGCTGGAACCAAACGGCATCAATCATATTGCCCTGGGCGTCGAATTCTAGACAGGAGGCATCTAGATCGATGGAGCCCCCCAATAACCCAAACAACTTCTTCTTGGCATCCCAGCCTAACCCCATGCTCACCGCCTTCAATGGCGTGGAGCTGGCTTTGTTCAGACTGAGACGTTGTCCCTTAGTCAGAGAGATAGACATGATGCTCTCTTCCTCAACCTATATTGATACCGTAGCCAGTCGCCAATGCCTTCAAGCCACCCGCGAACCCCTGGCCGACAGCCCGGAATTTCCACTCAGAGCCGTGACGGTATAACTCACCAAAGGTCATGGCCGTTTCCGTCGAAGCATCTTCACTCAAGTCATATTTGGCGATTTCTTTGTTGTCGGCGCTGTTCACCACCCGTATGTAGGCATTGCTCACCATACCGAAATTTTGCCTACGTTCAGCAGCTTCGTGGATGGTTACGGCAAAGGTGATACGATTGACATCAGCGGCCAAACCAGCCAAATTGACCTTGACCACCTCATCGTCACCCTCGCCCTCACCAGAGCGATTGTCCCCCATGTGCTCGACCATGCCGTCGGATGACTTCTTTTGGTTATAAAAGATAAAATCAGCATCGGAACGCACCTTGCCATCTTCCTTGAGCAGAAAAACCGAAGCATCAAGATCAAATGCCGCACCATCGGTGGCACGCATGCTCCATCCCAAACCAACGTTAACCGAAGTCAAACCAGGCGCCTCTTTGGTCAAAGAGACATTGCCACCCTTGGCAAGTGAAATAGACATTGCATTTCTCCTTCAACTGATTAGGTTTATTTATCGCCGCCCGCTTTGGCAACCAGACCATCAAGATTATCGCCCAATGTTGGGCGCAAGTCACGGTAGAACAGTCCCAGCAGTGGCCTACTGGTACGTGAGGCGTGGTGCATGGCAGACATCAGGTTGGTCACATCGTGCTCCTCTGGTAGATCACGCACCTGCATGCCCAAATTAACATAAGTCTTGCTGGTTTTATCAAACGTTACACAAGGACTAAGAATGTGTAAGTAAGAAAAACCGCGATGCTGAATGGCCGCAGCGATCATCTGCCGGAGATGATCCGGATGACCTGCATAAGCCTGGCCGACCCAACTGGCACCGTAAGAAAGCACCATCAGCACTGGGTTGAGCGGCTGATCTGGGTTCTCATAAGGCGTTGTTGAAGTGCGAAACCCGTAAGCCGAAGTGGGAGAGGTCTGTCCCTTGGTCAATCCATAGATGCCGTTATCAAACAGCAGGTAGGTCATATCGACATTGCGCTTGGCGGCGTGGGGCAAATGGCCGCCGCCGATCGCAAAACCGTCGCCATCGCCACCAATGGCCACCACCGTCAGCTTGTCATTGGCCACCTTCACCCCCGTAGCCACCGGTAACACCCGACCATGCAAGGTGTGAAAGCCGTAAGTACTCACAAAAAAAGGGAACCGGGAGGCACAGCCAATACCAGAAAGCACCACGGCTTCTTGTTGGGGAATCGCCATACCATTCAGAGCCGCTGTGACCCCCTCAACAATGGAGAAATAGCCACACCCTGGACACCAAGTCGGCAAGGCGCGCGAACGATACTCCAACCGCCCACTCTGTTTGACCTCTTGCAATTTCTCATCGACGTAAACCGGCTTTTCCATGGCGGTCATGTGTCGCTCTCCCCACGATTTGCCAAACGACGAATTTGCTCTAAAATCTCTTCTACCGGCATCGGGCCACTCGGTACTCGACTGAGCCGCACCACTGGACGCGCCAGCGTCCCCTGAATGAGATGAGCGAACTGACCCTCATAATTCAACTCAGGCACCAACACCACCCGGCAATCATCCATAAACTGGGTGATTGGCTCAATCGGCAACGGTGACAACATCACCACCTTCATGGCAGCGCAGCGAATACCCTCATTACGTGCCTTCAACATCGCCTCAAGACACTCACCAAAGGTGGAGCCCCACGACAGCAAGCCAACATCGACCGGCCCCTCATCACCAAAACGTTTGCACTTGGTGAAATCGGGGTGAGCCAGTGCCCCCTTCAGTTTGTCATGGCGCTTGCGGCTCATCCGTTCATGGTTATCGCCCTGATCGTTGGGACGTCCCAACTCGTTGTGTTCCAGGCCCGTGACGACGTGCATACAACCTGGCTGACCGGGGACAGCACGCGGGCTAACCCCATCAGCGGTGATGGCAAACCGCTGATAAATCTCTCCCTGTTCCAGCGGCCGCACCGAACAATTGGCATCCAACTCGAAGGGAGACCCGGCATTGGCAAGCAACACCGTTTCGTAACGATTAGAGAGGTATAGATCAAGCAGCACGATCACCGGGGTTTGAAATCGTTCCGCCAGCTCAAACGCCTTGCCAGCGCAACGATAACAGCCTTCGACATTGGTTGGGGCAATGACAATCCGCTGGGCATCACCCGGACTACCATATAAGGCGGCATTTAGATCAGATTGCTCGGTTTTGGTGGGCATACCCGTGGAAGGGCCGCCACGTTGTGACACAAAAACCACACAAGGTACCTCAGCTATCGTCGCTAGGCCAAGCATCTCCATCATGAGCGCTAAGCCAGGACCAGAAGTGGCTGTCGCCGCACGCGCACCCGCATAACCAGCCCCAATGGCGGCCGCAATCGCTATATTTTTATTTATTGGATATTATTATTAGTTGTTGCTTGTGCCATCGT